>NHCU01000075.1 GCA_002167365.1 Betaproteobacteria bacterium TMED41
AAATTTAATACTAATATAATTTATATTACCTAGCTTAAAAAAAGGTGTTTTCAAAAAAATAGTACAAGCTCAATTTGAGGCTTTATCTATTAAACAGATTTATTATCATAGGCTATGTTTTTTTTTAATTTAAGTAACAGATTTTTCACACTGCATTAATAATAACTTTCAGACAATGACTAATTTAAAATTTAAAAAATTTTTTGGAATAAAAGAAATCGGCCAACAACAAAATACTGTCTATGTTAATTATCCATATACCTATTTTGACTTGGGTGATTCAACTGTTATAAATGATCAATTCATTGCACATGCACCTGCCCTTGCTGTCTTAAATAGTGGCTGGATACTTGATGGAAAATTTATTATCACTGACGATGGATTTATACTCGGAGAGGGTTTTAGCTGGAGTGAACCTAATGTTGCTCATGATATATGGAGAAACAGGAAAAAATTAGAAAATAACTCTGATACGGAGATCTTAACAGTTGAAAATTTTTCTTATGACAAGGTACCAATTAACATCAGTAGAGAGATTGATACAGAGGAAATAGCTGATACTATTTTTTTTGCGGGGTTTGATAATTTAAGTCATTTCATGATGGAGATTGCTCCTAAATCCCTGTTACTCTCAAAAATTTTAAATAAACAACCCTTAATGAAAAATATATCTTTTTGCGATTTGGTACCTAAAAAGTGGGTTGATTACACTCTTAAAATTGCCGAAATCATTTCTGCGGAAAAATTTGGCTTAGCAACTAAATTTATCAATTCAAATAAAGCAGTAAGATTTAGAAATCTCATCGCTGTTTCTTCAATCACTTATCGCTCTCTTATCGATAGTAAATTAAGAATGTCAGCGCAGGAGGCACAATTTTTTTGTAGACATATGCAGAAAAATATTGTTTCATCAAAAAATGCCAATCCTTACATACTTTATTTGAGTAGAAAACTTGCTTCTCACCGAAGAACAGTTAACCAAGATAATCTGATAAAAATAATTAAAAATGTTTATCCTGATTTGGAGTTTGTTAAAGAAGAAAAGATTCATGAGTTGAGTATGGAGGATCAGGCAAATTTGATCTTTAATGCAAATTTAGTTGTTGAGGAAGGTGGAGGTTCAACAGGATTTACTAGTAACCTTATACGTAAAGGTGTACCCTATGTTTGCATAACTACAACCCAGAGGGCAAATGCGGCTTCAAGTGTGTACCTGTCTGCATTAGGTAAATATGCGGCCTGGGTCTTTGGTGACCCAGTTGGGAAATTAACAAAATCGCCTCTCGTTGACAATGATGTTAGTGTAAATGAAGATTATTTTAAGGATTTGCTTGTGAAATTGTCATTCTATATGCAAAAAAAAATCTCAATGCCTAAGATAGTTTTTAATGCAAAATATAAAAGCCATGAACTTTACACTACTGCTGAATCCGTAAACAAAGTAGGCTCTGGTGTGTCAGTCGCTTCTTTCAATAAATCCAAAAAATAACATAAAGATTGTATTTTTTTATTTTTTGTTGACAAATTATTTTGATAAACCTTATCAGTAATATGTTAAATAAATACCTTTACTCTATTTAGCTAATAATTCAGGAATAAAATAATGTCGGTTGGCGCACTTACAAATTCTAACGATTATCTTCCCTACGATAGGTATTTGGATGTCAATGATATAAAACTGCTCGTTCTGCCAGAGGTATCTTCAAGTTTTCCTACCAAAGTTGCTTCAATTTATAACTCAATGTTTTTGACAAACGAAAATACTGATCAAATTCTACAAAACTCTTTAATAACCAGCATTGCACCATATGAAATTGGACAAAGGATTGGTTACAGTGGTCCAAATTATTATGAGAGCATAGGGCAACCTGCCAAGTGGGAAGAATTTAACGGCAAGGTAAATCTCGTAGATTTTATTTGGGAAACAAATACTTCAAGTAATGAACAGTTAGCTGAAATATTAGAGCATCAACTTCATACAATAACTGGCTTAATTTTTAAAAATTTTTATCAAAAAAAATGGGACTATTTTGACCCGACATCTGACATTAATGTAGCAATGCAGCAAGCTTATAATCTAGGCGTCTACAACACTGAAGGAATGTACGATGATGTGGATGCTGCTGGACTAATGGAGGTATTGCCTCAGGAATTTGCATTTTGGTTCATTGTTACTGCCTGGGACTTTATGGAGGACTATTTTCCTGACAAAGAAAACGAGTGGAGTTTGAAGACGTCTACCCAACTTCAACAGCAACTCCCGCTTGCTTACAATTTATACCAAGAAACTATATTGCCTGTTTTATCTAAACCTTCCAAGGCTTTACTAGATTCCATGGTGTTTACTGAAAATAACACCATTGAAGATTCAGTAGATGCTCTGACTTACTTAGTATCCTCTGCTGATGAATCTATCACTGCTTCTGGCTTGAAGGTAAAATTAATCGTTGGTGTGAATCGAGCAGATTATTCGGTTTCTAGAGCTGATGATTTGGTTAACACCTGGACAATTTCTGCTACTGACATTGGTGAAGACACCTTAAGTGGGTTTAAGAGGATTGAGTTTAATGATGGGACTCTTGCTCTTGATGTTGATGCTGGGGACACTGCAGGACAGGCTTATCGTTTGTATCAAGCCGCATTTGCCAGAACGCCTGATATGCCTGGAGTTTCGTATCATATGAATGATATTGAAGGCAATGGTTTAGCGTTAGAGAATGTAGCCAATAATTTTATGGCTTCTCCTGAGTTTAAGACAAAGTATGGGGAAGACCCGAGTGATGATGTGTTTATAAATTTGCTTTATCAAAATGTACTTAGTAGAACTCCTGCAGATAGCGAAGTAAATTGGTACAAGGATCAGTTTGATACAGATTCAATGAGTAGAGCTGCAGCATTGATAGGGTTTGCAGAGTCTCCAGAGAATGTGGCTTTAGTTGCACCGGAAATTAATGAAGGGATTTGGCTGGCTAGTTAGAGTGAAATAAGCCCTTTGAAGGACTTAATCAAGCAAATGTTTTTCTGGGTGCATTTTGAAATTTTACTGTTATGTAATCATTTTTTTTTATTTTAATAGTAAAAAAAACCTAAAAAACTTAAANAACTCAAAACTTACATTTCAAAGATAGACAAATAATTTTAATTAAGAAAATTTATATATTCATTTATTTTTGAAATAAGCAACCAAAAAGGGCACTCAAAATAAAACTTAAGAAATTTTTTAAGGAACATGTGAAAAAAGACAATATTAAATATATCGGTTTTATGATTTTTTCTATGGCTGGTTTTGCGGTTGAAGATGCGATAATAAAAAAACTTTCGAGTTCGATGCCTATCTCTCAGGTATTGATTTCCATAGGTTTCGTCGGTCTCGTTGTTTTCTTTTTATTTNCTCGTCTTAGAAAAACTTCTTTATTTTCGAGACAAATTAAGAAAATTTTATTTTTATTTCGAATGTTTTGCGAACTGATATCTTCAATTCTTTTTGTTATGACAATAGTTTTTGTCTCTTTGTCTGTATCATCAGCCATCCTTCAGGTGACACCTCTTATTGTTGCAATTGGGGCTTCTGTATTTTTTAAACAGAACATATTAATACACCAGTGGGTATTGATCTTTATAGGTCTTTTTGGAGTCTTACTGGTAATCCAACCGGGTACGCAGTTTTTTTCCCCAATATCATTATTGGCTCTAGTTGGATCATTTTTTTTGGCTCTCAGAGATTTGGCAACCCGATCAATTGCAAAATCGATACCAGCAATAACTGTTGGATTTTGGGGGTTTTTTTCCCTAACTGTTGGTGGNTTTTTATGTATACCTTTATTTGGGCAGTTTGAAGCCATCACTATGAACAATTTTATTTTTTTGGGATTATCTGCTTTTTTTGGCCCAATCGCTTATTTGTCACTTATCCTCGCTACCAGAGGCGGTGATGTTGCAGTTACCAGTCCGTATCGCTATACCAGACTTCCATTTGCATTACTTTTAGGAGTTTTTTTGTTTGATGAAAAACCAAACGAATGGATGCTATTAGGGTGTTTTTTTATAATANCCACAGGCATTTTAATACTATTATTTTCGGGTAGAAAAAATTAGAAAAAAAGTATTTTAAACAAAGTTTATATTTGACTCAAGACTTAAGTGTATGCATTGTTTACTAGGGATTGTCATTTTGATTTAAAACCGCCGCATTAACAGTTTGCGTAATCTAGTGAAAGTATTTAAATTACTATCTTCAATTATCTTGTTACAATTTATTGTGGTCTTTAAGAATATTTTTTGGAGTAAGTAATATGAAAAAAATTGTCTTGGGTTTCAAGCAGTTCCAATCCTCTTATTTTAAAAAAAACAAGACTCTTTTTTCTCAACTTGCCAAACAACAGTCTCCTGAAATTCTATTCATTACATGTTCAGATTCACGAATTGATCCAAATCTGTTAACCCAAACCGAACCAGGCGAACTTTTTGTTATTCGCAATGCTGGTAATATAATCCCTCCTTATACAAAATCCAAATGCGGTTTTGCTGCATCAATAGAATTTGCAGTTCAGGTCATAGGTGTAAAACATGTGATTGTTTGCGGCCATTCAGATTGCGGCGCTATGAAAGGAGCTTTGCATCCCTCCAAAATCAGCAAACTAACTGATGTAAAAAATTGGTTAGATTATTCAAAAGGTGCAGCAGAAAAAGTTAAGTCTAAAAATTATAAAACTGCTATTAATCAATTACACGAGGTAGCAAAACAAAATATCTTGCTACAAATCCATAATCTCAGAAGTTATCCTGCTATCTCACAAAAACTAGCAGTTGATACGTTAGATATACATGGATGGTTTTATGACATTGGACACGGTCTCATGGAGTCGTATGATAGTTCAGTGGATAATTTCATTACATTAGATATGATGTATTCAAAACTAATTGAAGAGAGATGATAATTTGGTTGTTGTTTTTTAACTTAAAAATCTGAAATAGGAATTGGAAATATTTATGAATTTGTTTGTTAGTAATTTAATAATCGAACAAGATTCAAATTGTTACGAATCTACAAAAATTATGTACACATTAGATGTCATTACTATTTAAGTAATGAAATAATTAATCTTCAGCTGATAATTCCAATTAAATCGTAAAATTCTAATTTTATTGAACTTTAGATTCTTTTCAATGAAGTTTTAATTACACTTTTATGTTTAATTGTTCTTCAACATTTTTTCAACTTCCATGGAATGTAATTCTTCTTGCCCTATCATACTCCTAGCGTATTCTTCAAGATAAACAGAATTTCCATTAATTAAACTAAGCAACTCATAATAATTTTTTATGGCTTTTTTTTCATGTTCGAGAGTTTCTTTTAGAATTTCAGAAATATCGTGTTTAAAAGTTTCTTTAATCTCATTAATGTTTAGAGGAGGATGCCCTCCTAATCCTGTGATGTGTTCGCCTGCTAAATTTGCATGTGCAAGAGATTCATTAGCCTGCCCCTTAAAGAAATCAACCAAAGGCAGTCGATTAGCTCCGAAGATCATTAATGAATAATGTGTATATCGAATAACACCCGATAATTCCAGATCAAAAATTTGTGTTAGTTTTGAAATAATTTTTTTTTTGTTCACCGAAATTTCCCCAATATTTTATAAAATTAGTAATAATGTAGTTTAAACATATTTAAATTTTCTTTCTCAAAAATATGCTTAACAACAGTAGCTAAATTTTTTCAATGCCATTTGATCAAGATATATATAATAACTCTTTTAAAATTACTAATTGCATAATAAATCGTTAGTATTTATAAATATTTAAATATAATCTATTAATTATCTAGAATTTTTTTTAAACTATTACTTCAAATTAATATCGAAATTAAAAATGATTAATATTATTCTCTTCTCTCTTGGTTGCATAACCGGTTCAAGCTTTATTTTTCTAGCTTTTGCTTCCGTCAGAGGCTCCCAGTTTTTACTGGAAAAGTATACCCTTGATTCCAATAGAAATTTTAAAAATAATTCCCATAGATCAATCGGTAAAAGAAGAGGGTTTGGCTCTAATGATTCCTTAAAGATCGTCCGAAAAAGAAGAGGTTTTGGGGCTTGATATTAGTTAGACTGATCTAAGGGAGTCGGGTCTTGGGATCTGTTAATGTTTTTTTCAAGTATTAGCCCTTTTTTTTCTGAAGCAATTAAAAAAAATAATTTATGAATATTAAACTCGAAAATCAAATTAAAATTATTCATCTCGGAGAAGTGGGGCCCAATCTTTTAACATTAGACCTGCAGCAAGAACTAATAAATGAGTTTGATTACAATCGCTGTAAAGCAGTTATTATTTTGGGTAATAACCGAATTTTCAGTGCTGGGCTAAATTTAAAAGATTTAATTGGCGCTGATAAAAATAGCGTTTCAGAAATTTTTTCCACTTTTATTCGTCTTTTGCAAACTATTAGAGCTTTTCCAGGACCAGTGATCAGTATTGTTAGCGGCCACTCAATTGCAGGTGGTTGTTTGTTAGCAATAGTTTGTGATTATCGATATGGTGTTTTTGGTTTCCACCGAATGGGACTGAACGAAATGGCGCTTAGTCTTGATCTTCCTAAATCGATCTTCACTATTATCTCCAAAACCATTAATCCTCGTTTTTTATTCGAAGTGTCAACGCAGTGTAAACTTTATACCCCTAACCAAGCATTTAAGGTGGGGTTCATCAATGAGTATTATCGCAACCCATTTATAGGCAAAAAATTTGCAACAAAAAAAGCGTTGATCAGTGCAAAAAAATTAGCACAGTTTTATATAAATGCTGGCGAACCTTTTTCAAGATTGAAAGAAACTTTTTACTCGGGTACAGATTTTGATCATAAGATTTTAATTGAAAATTGGTTTACAGATAGAACACAAAGAAAAATTCAGTCAGTGGTTAGAAGTCTCTAAAAAAAATTAAACCACAACCAACTAGTCAAAACTTATTGTTTTTGGCTCTTTGAACTTTCCCGAGGTTTTAAAGAAGGTTTATTTTTTTTGCTAGAGGAATCAGGGACATTAGTATTTTTTTTATTCTTTGCAGCAATTCTTGAGGCAACCGCGAATAAGAGAGAGGAGCTTTCTATCTTTTTTTTTGTCATTTTTTTTACCCTTTTTAGGAAATTTTTTAATGACCAATTTAATGATTTTAAAATAAAGTTAATTTAACTAGTTGTCAACAAAGTCTTTTTTGGCAATTATTTACTTTAATAGTATTTGACTTTCAGTTATTGATTCAAAAAAAATCTATCTACTATCTATAAAAATATCTACATAGTTTATTCTTTAAAGACTTATCACTTATAAACTACATTTTTTATCGAAGGTTATGACTATACATTGGAATAGCTACTGCGAAGGTCCATGACAAGGCCACTCCATTGATCATTCCACAAGACAGTGTATTGTTATACTTTCTATTTAGTATGTTTGTAAGAAAGCCAAAAACGAGTGAAAACATTAAAAATAATAAAACACCGTAACTTAAAATAAAAAGATTTTCAAAATCAAGGAATATAGATATTAATATGGAAAAAGTGAGAAAAAACTTAGTCCAATTCCCATAAAAAAAACCATTTTTACTACTCTCATAAAGTATCTGTAATATGATCATAAAAGGTATGCAACCAAATAGGCCAAAAAATAAAAGCAACCATCTATCATTTGATGGAAAAAATGAACTTACATAACTATCAACTATTCCTCCAAATACTATTAAGTAAAAAAATAAAACATTTATAAATATTAATAAGCTAAAAGTTTTTATTAGATTTTTATAAATTTCCAATGAAATTATTGGACTAAGTATTAAACTATAGAAAAGTAAATGATTGATGATATGATTATGAGCGGGAATATCCACAAATTCAAAAACAAAGTTTTTTAATATTATTGGAGTAACTATAATTGCTACTAAATTCGCTAGTAAGTAATTAGGTAGTTTTAAATTAAAATTTTCCCCTTCTCTAGCGGGTACGAATTCAACAAAAAAAACAAATAATGTAATTAGACTTGCAAGTAATACAAACACCCAGATTCCTATTTGATTTGGCTTTAATTCTAAGTCTTTACCAGATATTTTAGAAATCCAATTATTAATTTCTTTTTGTGTCTCAATTGAATATAAAATTCTTACGTGATCGGAATTTTTTATAGGGATTAGTTTTCTAGCGTTATCTTTATAGAAAAAGCCATAAAGTTGATTTTCTTTTGGGTTTTCTATTCCGATCTTTTCTAAAAAATCTATAGATTTATTACGTAATCCAGTTTCCCATTCGCCATTGAGAATTAGTAGGTTTTTTGGGTTATCTACATCAATTACATTTGAGTAAGTTGAAATGCCAATCGTACCTTTTATGTCGTCTCTTTTAAGCGCGGTTCTGATGACGATATCAGAAGCCATTGAATGACCGATCAATATAGCCTGTTTTTTTTTGAATTTATTTAAATAGTAATCAATAACCTCGTTAGATTGATCTACAAACAAACGTGTGGTTCCTCCGGTGGTTGTGATATTGCCGGTAAATGGTAAAGGATGTCTTCCGTGACCGAGAAAATCAAACCTTACTACAATATTGCCAGAGTTGGCTAAAGAAATTGCTATAGATTTCATAAAGCTAGAAGAGCCAGCAAACCCATGCGATAAAAAAACTAACTGCCCTTTCGAATTAGAATTTTTGGAAATATACACAGGTGTATTTCGCACCATTTCGTGAGTGGTTTCAATACCGTTATCAGTCCTATACAAATTGTTGTAGGACATTAAAATGGTAAGGATAGATATAAAAAAGATAATTTTTTTTAGTACTTTTATCACTCCACTTAATCCAAAAGTTATTCTTACCAAAGTATATTAAGTTTTGCAAACTTGATGTGAATGAGTATAAAAGTTGGAAGATTGAAAAAAATACTCACAAGCTTAATTGTAGAAAAAATCTTAATTTACATCATTTAACTAAAAAATTATTTAAAATCTATCATTTTAATATTGGGCTTAACATTGATTAATAATTAGCCAATTAAAAGGTTAACTTATTAGGATAGGCTCCCCAATTTTTTTCTTACATTTACCAAGGCTTTTTTCGAGTTCTTACTAAGTCGTACTGTTTTTTTACTTTTCTTTAATGGAGATGGTTCTAAGTTAATGGATTGTGATTGAGAGAGAAAGGAACAAAATTGGACAAAAGCTAATTTTTTGGGTTTGGCTATAGAAATGCTGTCAAATGTATCTTCAATTCCGTTATCTACGTCATCCTGCTCGAACTTTTCCAGCAAAAATAATAGATTAAGTCCGTATGATTTATTTAAAAAGCATTTTAAATAGGTGTTTTTGTTTAATGCTAATAAAAGCTTTAATTCAATATTGATGTCGTTAAAAATTTTTTTTTATCCATTTAGGTTAGTATTGTTTGGTTGATTATGAAGTGAGACTTTTGAAAGTCAATTATTAAATATACAGCATTTTTTAATTAATTTGATTGAGAAACAGTCTTTTTTAAAATTATATTTTTTTTGTTAATTACAAAATTTGTTGTTCTTTTTTTTAGATTTTTTTGACCAACTTTCTTATTTTTGTACTGTATGTTGCACTAATGAAGATTGATAAAACACTAGAATCCTTTTTTTTTTATTAATAATATTTACATTTATAAAAACTAATAAAATGTAGATATAATGTCTGTATGACCAAAAGAATTTTGACCGGTATTACCACCACAGGAACACCTCATATTGGAAATTATTTAGGTGCAATCAAACCTAGTCTTGAGCTAGCTCGGGCTAGTGAAGAGTCTTTTTTCTTTCTAGCTGATTACCATGCTTTAATTAAAACTCAGGATAGAGAAAAAGTTAGATCATCAGTTACAGAAGTTGCTTTAGCTTGGCTCTCCTCTGGCTTGGATACTGATAAGTCACATTTTTACAGACAGTCAGATGTAAAAGAAATAACCGAATTAAACTGGATTTTAAGTTGTATAACTTCCAAGGGTCTTATGAATAGAGCACATGCTTACAAGTCTGTCATTTCTGAAAATACAATTGACCCTGATAAGGGTGTGAGTATGGGGCTATTTTCATACCCTGTTTTAATGGCTTCAGACATTTTAATATTCAATTCCACACACGTTCCTGTTGGCCATGATCAAATACAACACCTGGAAATGACAAGGGATATAGCAGTCAGATTCAATCATATTTTTGGAAAAGTATTTAATCTCCCCGAAGCGGTAGTTCAAAAAAAAGGGACTACTGTTCCTGGTCTAGATGGAAGAAAAATGAGCAAGTCATACAACAATATAATTCCACTGTTATCCGATGAAAAAACATTAAAAAAATCTATTGCCAAGATAGTTACAAACTCTCTAGAACCTGGAGAACCAAAAGATTCTACTGATTGCAATGTTTTTAAACTTTATGAAAATTTTTCAACTGAAAAAGACCAAATAAGTTTTAAAAAAGAATACGCTGATGGTATTTCATGGGGAGAGGCTAAAAAAAAATTATTTTTATTAATTAATGCAGAGCTGGAACCAGTTAGGGATAAATATTATGAGCTTGAATCAAATAAAAAATTTGTAAATGATTTATTAGAGTTTGGAGCACAAAAAGTTAAACCTATTGCAGCTGAAATGTTAGAAAGAATCAGGGAATTAGTTGGAATTTCAAGAATTTCATAATCAGCAATCCATTAATTGGTTTTGCATTGTTCTTTCAATTAACTTTTTTAAAAATAATTGAAAGGTTATTTGCTGGCATTTCATATTTTTCAAAAAGTTCAAATCCAAAGTTATCACCTAATCTAACAACATCCTCTAAAAAACGGATTCCCCATTCGGGGTTTTGTGACCGAAGTTGAAGATCAAATTCGGTATTACTTCTAGCTAATTTTTTATATTTTTCTTTATAGGGACCGTACAGATAGATAAAACCTCCTTGGGCAATAACATGCTTTGAGAACCTAAACATACCTTCGCAGGCTTTCCAAGGGGCAATATGAATCATATTTATATTTAGCAGAACACTAAATTCAAGTTGAAGGTGAGCTTTTTCAATTGAGGTTAGATCAATGCAAACAGGTTCTTTTATATTTTTTAATTTTTTACTCCTTTCTTTTATGACCCAAAACAGATTTTTAGATTTGTCAGAGGGTTGCCAGATCAAATTTGGAAACTTTTTAGCAAAATAAAAAATATGTTCACCAGTAGCTGAAGCGGTTTCAATAATTTTTCCATTTTGTGGTAAGTATTTTTTAAGCACACTCAAGATTGGATCACGATTTCTGTGTGTTGAGGGGTAGGTTGGTAGTGTCATATTTTTTTTACAAATAATAAAATTAATAAAATTTTGAAATTACTAATATGTATTAGAATAATTATGAATTCTTTTAATATTGTTTATGGAAAATAAAATGAAGCGTTTCTTAATAATTATCTTATTTGCATCGTACTCTAATATAGTACTTTCCAAAGGCGATTTAACCAGACAAAAACCCATAGAAGTTAAAATAAATCTAGTTGGGGAATCAGGTAAAAAACACTTTTTTTCTCCTTCTGAAATCAAACTTGAGACGGGAGTTTTATACAAACTTATTTTAACTAATATAAGTGAAAATAAGCACTATTTTACATCAATGAAATTTTCTGATTCTGTTTTCACACGTAAGGTGCAGATTGTAGATGCGGAAAAAAAAATTGCCGAAATAAAGGGACATATTAAAGAGATAGAAGTTTTTCCTGGGTTTTCTGTTGAATGGTGGTTGATACCCATAAAGACAGGTATTTATGATGATCTAAATTGTAGAGTTCTTGATAAAATAACTGGAAAAAAACATATGGAAATGGGAATGAACGGAAATATAATTGTGTACTAATTTTTTTAGTTGTTTAGAAACAAAAGGAGTGCTTAACATGAAACTATTGCCAATTTTACCTTCAATCTTTTTGTTTCATAATTGTCTCGCAAACGAATACTTTTGCGATTTTGAAAAAAAAGTAGATTCGATTTCAATTGTTGAGTCTTCGGAAATAACAAATAGCCCGTTGGAAGAAAATCAAGCAATATTAAGAGTAATTAATGGACAGCTCAAATTGAAAGTATATGAGAGCGAAATAACTCAGACAATTAAAGTTAACGATGAACAGTCGATAGTAAATTACAAAATTGTAAAAGATGATGGATTTGCAGTTATAGCAGTGAGTAAAAAAAAAAATTCACACTATTTTTTGATTACCGTGGTCTGAAAGTAATATTTTCTGAGTTTCACGATGCAGGGCATGTTGCAAATTATTTTTACACTTGTAATAGCTGATATTTGGCCTATGGTTTAATAAACTTTAAAGTCATTCTGTCAGATTCTCCTATTTGGGAATATTTTTTTCTATCTACTTTTTTGATTCCTCTCAAGTTAGGGAGCAATGTCCAGACCCCACCGGTGTAATTTTTTGTGTCTTTTGGATTATTATTTATGTTTGATGAAGCTGCATATTGAAAACCAACTTTTTGTGCTAATTCTAAAACGTATTTCTCGGTCATATACCCTGATCGAATTTGTTCTTCAATAGGTGTTTTCTCAATTGCTCTGTGTTCCACAACTCCTAAAACCCCTCCACTTTTGAGAGATTCAAAAAAAAACTTAAACATGTTTTCTGCAGATTTCGCTTTTGCCCAGTTGTGAACATTTCTAAAGGTTAAAACCATGTCTACTTTTTTTTTCAACTTATATTCAGGATTTTTAGGATTGATTGAAATGAGATTTGCCCTTCCGTATATATCTGGTCTGCTGTTTAGCTTTTCTCTATACAATTTATCTAATTTTTTCAAATAGGGTTTGGATTCATTGTTTATTTCATATATGACGCTAGTAAAATTTCCATTTTCAAATACTATTGGGGCTATTATTTCTGTATACCAACCTCTACCAGGACTGATCTCTATTACATTGGTGCTAGTTGATAAACCAAAAAACCTCAAAGTTTCTTTAGGGTTTCTGAATTTATCTCTGTTTTTGTTGTTTAGGGATCTATGGTCTGAATTGAGAACTTTTTCAAACTTCAAATCCAAATTACTGGCATTGACTGATGTAAGAAAAAGTAAAGTAGCGATGAGAGTAATTATGTTGATGGAGATATTTATCATGATTTATTCCTGAGATTGCAATTTCGTGGTTATTTCACTGCTTCAATTCTTTGTATTATTTACTTTTGATTAAATATTTAAATCGGTCATTTAAAATTTATGACTTTTTTGTGCAATTTGCAAACAAGTTGCTAAAGATTTTAGTTTGTCTTGTGTAAAGTATAATTCATAAAGTTTAAGATTTTATAAGTTAAATTCTGGTACTGCGGTTATATATTTGATTGGAATATTTGTTAAGCATCTCACAAACTCTTGCTATTGTTATCACTTTTAAAAATAGGATAACAAGAATTCAGAACGTATATTAAATAACATAATTATGATTATACATAGCGGTACATTTAAAATTATCTACCGCTAGAACCAAAAATTTTATGTAAGTTTCGGATCCTCATGCAGAATGCGATGGTCATTTACATTTTTTACACTATTCAGACTGCAATTATAACGATACTAGTATTTACAACCAAAGTTATAAACTTTGCATTTTTCTATTACTTTATTATTAAAAATGTTAGTGCTTAAGTCTTTGGTCCTTTAAATTTGGTTTTTCGAAACGGACTGGTTGTTTGTAAATGCTACTTTTTTATCTGAGTTAAAGGTTTAGAAACAAATAATTATAGTAAGTCTTAAATTATTTTTGTTGAATAAAAACACTTTTTGATAATTTTCATAAAAAATTAATTCGTAGTCTCAAGTCTCCTTCCCGCATTTACTTTCACACACCGCCCATTTTGAGGATCACATACTGCAATTTTATTTATTACATTAGAATTGCCTGTATTTTTAACAGTCACTTCTAAAACCGAAGTTACAGCAATGATAACCAAGCAAATGACAATAAGAGTCAAACAAATATTTGTGTAAATAGAGTGTATGTTTCCTTTTCCTTTGTCCTCAGGTTCCTCATCCATAAATGAAGCCATAGTGTGTCCTATTAAAAAATTAACATTAATTTTATAATTGAACATATTAAAGTATCTTTTATTGTTGTGGTTATTGAAAATAAAGTTTTTTTAGAAAAGGAAGAATAATTTTATGACTATTGAAAACAGTGAATTCAAAATCTTCAAACTTAACATTATCAAAGTGTCAATTGTTTACAGCTTTTTTTTAATAATTTGGGGAATTGTTATTAGTTATCTCAGCGAAAGTGAATCTTTAACATCATTTATCCCTTCACTTTTTGGATTTTTTATTTTAATTTTTGCTGTTATGTCTATTTTAATGCCAAAAAAACAAAAAATATTTATGCATATAGTTGTTATTTTCGGGTTGGTGATTTTTATTGCTGGGGCAGATATCTTTCTTAAATTTTTTGAGGGAAACGACCCATTTTTGAATTATTGGGCAGGTATTACAAGGTTGATGTTTTTTATTACAGGTATCATATTTACCATGCTATGTATCCAATCTTTTCGTTATGCTAGAAAAAAAAATAGCTCATAAATAATTCATAACATCACTTGCTTTAATTTGATTGAATTAAAATTATTGAAGTGTTTAATTTTAAAAAATTACTAAATTTGTTATGCAATTTGACTTTGACGGACTGTTAATTTTAAATATCATTATGTTTAGACTAAAATTAATAGCTCTATTATTTTTAATAACTTCTTGCTCTGGTAACATTGACAGATGTGTAGAGAATGAGATGAAAAAGTTTTATGCCGATAAAAAATCAGGAAGGCACGTAAAGGATATTGTTTACAAGTCAGATGGCTCAATACATAAAAAGGTAAAAAGATCTGCAGAAGATCATGAAAAACTTATGAAAAATGATTGTTTAAAAAAACATTTTAAAAAAAACTGATTTTTGGAATTTTTGTTAAAAATTTCTTATCAAAACAAATAAAATCTTGAGTAAACAATTAAAAAAAACAGCATTTTATCTATAATATTCAAGTAATTGATGTTAAACTAAAGTTGTTAAGAGTTTTGTCGACCAAATATAAGTATTTAATTAAAATTTATTAGTTCCGAAGAGGTTTAGGATGGAAACATCATTTCAATCGATAGGCGGTCTGGGTCAGGGAACAGCTTTAGCTAACAAGCAAATCAAGCCATCTGAGCACGCCCAGGTTATTAACAAGTTCGGACAAAGTCTAACAGATGAAGCAAGATCTTCAATACTTAATACTATAAATGTTCTTGAAAGAGATGGAGAAAGTTTTGAGGAAATTAAAGAAGTTGTTGATGGCTTCCTCGAAGACAATGGAATTACACCTCCTAGTTTAATTGGTAGAAGCATACCTAGTACCGGTCCACTAAGTAACAAAGGTGTAATATCTCAACTTACTGAGGACAAACTATCTACTATTCTTGCTGAAGTTACCTCTCTCAAAAACGCTAAGGCTTCTTTTGATGAAGTTAAGGAAGCTGTCGATAATTTTCTTAAGGAAAATAATGTCAAGCCACCAAACATGGGCGGGACTTTTGTGGACGTTTTAACTTAATTACCCAATATAAACAATCTTTGTTGTCTACCCTTTATTTGAATATTTATTATTTAAAAACCTGAGATAGTTTGCATTCGAATATAGTATTGATAATCTCAATTTTTCACTAAATTAAAAAATTCTGCTAGTTGATTCAAAAGTGATATGTTTAGAACTTTGCAAAGATATCTAATTTTTTAATAGAACAAGCAACCTCAAAAAAAATTTAAAGCCTCCAATCATATAATGATTTTTTTGTTTCTAACTCTTCATTTAATATTAAATTAGAAAATCTACAGTAAGAAATTAATGACGAAGGGTGAGCTAAGCTCAACCGAAAAAATCTATAATTCTCTACAAGCAATTATCCAAATATTTAAATACGCCACTAAATAATTACTTTATTCTTAATTATAATTTTTTTACGGAATTTTAAACACTTTTGCTAGTCATAGTGACATGAAAAAAATTCTTAGATTTATTTTAACCTTACACCGTCTATTTTCTCACTCTAATGCCTATAACTCTGATGATATAGGTATTAAGGTGAGGAAATCTCCAATCTTCTCTTGCTACAGAAAAATTAATCAACACATAGAAACAAATGGATTTTCTGTTCAGTCTCCAAATATCGGTAATACTCTTACAGGTGAGACACTTGCTGTTAATGTGATGAATTCATCTTCCTGTTTAAGACTTCTACATGAATACCTACTAGATGGGGATGTTTTTGCGCAAGATTTAAAAAAAACTTATATTATTGAAGTTCCAGCATTAGGGCTATTAGTCCCAAGCATATCAGTTCATAGCAGGTGTGTGGATGGCTAAGAACATACAGGCGGTAATTATTATTACTCCATACTTTTGCTTCAACCTCATGAAATGCATAAAATTTTTCACAAGTATTTGTTACTCTAAAATTATTAACAACCTTTGCATTCTTTTTGGTAAAAAAATATGTCATATCATTTAGAAGAAGAACCAGAGGAGCAGAATATTTCTGAGTCTGTAATAGACTCAGGTCAAGACCTCGAAAAAATCTTTCAAGTTTCAGTTTTTAACAGTGGTTCAGGCAACAAATACCAATTCGATGCTTCTGGAATTGTTGCTGAAACTATTGCCCTGAAAAAGGGGTTTGTGTACAAGTTTGATCAATCCGATTCGTCTAACAACAGTCATCCTATAGCATTTTCGATTTCATCTAATGGCATCCATTCGAACGGAGAACGTCTTACTGATGTTGTTGAGAACTTTGGCATTGCTGGTAATGATGGCGCCTATTCGTTGCTTACACCCTCATTATTGGATATGGATTTATATTACTTTTGCTTAAATCATTCGGGTATGGGCGGAAAGATCCGAACAACTGAATTGCTAAATTCTTACTTAAACGAATCGTTCACTGGTGGTGATTCTGATTTAGTTTTTGAGGTTATTGGAAATTATGCTAATTTTAAAATTTCAAAAGCAGTTACCGACACCTGGACAATTTCTGCTACTGACATTGGTGAAGACACCTTAAGTGGGTTTAAGAGGATTGAGTTTAATGATGGGACTCTTGCTCTTGATGTTGATG
>NHCU01000076.1 GCA_002167365.1 Betaproteobacteria bacterium TMED41
ATCTGCTCCGTTTTCTGCTCTTCCAACCCACTGTGCAGTAGACTGAACCCCATCTATTTTATTTATTTTTTCAGTAACTAACTTTCCAACTCTCAACATTTCTTTGGAGGAGGTTCCTGGTATTGCTGTCATATGAACAATGTAATGTCCCTCACGTAGCTCGGGTATAAACTCAATCCTAAATAAGGAAATCGTAGCTAAGCTGAGTAGAATGAAAAAAATAATTGAACCTATTATTTCTTTAGGTGATTTTTCTATTGATTGTAAAATTAATTTATATCTTTTCTTTAACCAACTAACTATTGGCGAATCTTCTTGATTTAATTTCCTTCCATCCTTTAAAAGCAAATAGCATAAAGCTGGGGTTACTGTTAATGCTATTAGCAAGCTTGAGGCCAATGCATAAATATATGCTAATCCTAACGGTCTAAATAAACGCCCGGTTACGTCGGGAAGAAATAATAGTGGTGTAAAAACAAGAATTACAATTAACGTTGCGAAGATTATTGAGTATCTTACTTCGAGTGAAGCTTTGATTATGATCAAACTCGCTGATTTTGGAGCAGACGAATATTTATTTTCTTTTAATCTTCTAAAAATATTTTCTGCATCTATTATTGCGTCATCAACGACCTCTCCAAGTGCTATTACCAGCCCACCTAAAACCATTATATTTAGAGTAACACCTTGAGTTACTAAAATAATTATTGAAGTCAGTAGTGATAGCGGAATAGCAATAGCTGAAATTAAAGCAGTTCTGGCATTGTAAAGAAAAGCAAAAAGTACTGCAATTACAAGAGTTGCTCCAATCAAAATATCTTTCTGAACATTGTCAACAGCTTCTTCAATAAAATTTGCAGGTCTAAAAAGATTTCTCTGCAGAAGGACATTTTCTCTGTTTAAAAGTGGTTCAATCTGATCAAGTTTTTTTTCAATGGCTAAGGTTGTTTCATATGTATCCGCTCCTAGTTGGCCTTGAACCATAATAAAAACACCTAATTCTCCATTTATTGTTGCTTCACTAATAGATGGGGCAGGTCCATCATAAATTTTTGAAATATCCCCTAATAAAATTGGTCTCGAGTTGAATGTTTTTACCGACATCATTTCAAAATCTGCAATTGATTGGTTTTTTGTTTCAACAGAGGCTTCAATGCGTTGATTTTTGTTTTCTAAAAAACCAATAGCGTTAATTGAAGAATTCTTTTTTACTGCTTCTATTATTTCTTCAATACTTATGTCAGCGTTATATAAAAGTTGTGGAGAAATTTCAATTTGTCTATTTCTTATTTCACCGCCAAAAAGGTGAATATCTGCCACACCAGGCGTTACGATTACACTTGGCTGAATAATCAGGTCAAAAATTTCTCTTAAATCCATAAGAGACCGATCTTTGGAAGTGATACCGAATCCCAAAATTGAACTGGCTGAGGAGGTAAGGGGAGTAATTTTTGGATTTTCAACATTTTTTGGTAACTTTTCTTTAACCAAAGAAAGTTGCTCTGAAACTAACTGACGATTTAAAAACAGATCCTGAGTTTCATCAAAAATAATAGTTATCACAGATAAACCTGGTGATGATTGTGACTTAATTGATTGAATTCCTACCATGCCACCCAGGCTCGATTCTAGTGGTTTACTTACCAACAATTCTGTTAGTTCAGCTGAAAAGCCTGGCGATTCCGTTTGGATAACAATTTGCGCTGGGGCAAACTCTGGAAAAATATCTAACTTGGCAGTTTTTATAGAATAAATTCCGAATAAAAAAATACCAATACCAATTATAAAAACAGTTGAAGCATTTTGAACACAAAAGGTAACAACTTTTTTTAGCAACTTTAGTCCTCATTTTCATTTTTAATTTGGTGCCGTAATTCCTCAGAGAGTAAAGTTTGTGCTCCTACAACTACAATTGATTGATCAGGTTTTATTTGTTGTGTGAATACTCCGTTTAAATTGGAGTGACTTGCTAGTAAAATATTTCTTTCAAAATAATTAGGATTATTTTGCAGATAAATCCATAATTCCCCTGCAAATCTTACTATTGCCTCTTCGGGAATCAGAACCCCAAACCTTTTGTTTTTTTCTCTAGCATATACAACTACAGGGGAATCACTCGCTAGATTCATAAAATTAGATTTTAAAAGCCAAGTTTCTCCAGTTTCCCCTTTGAGCGACAGCCCTGATGGACCAAGTAAACGAGCTTCATATTTTTTTGAATCATCAAATCCCGATAAAGCAACTTGCCAAAAAAAACGGTCAATTTCTGGTTTAGATGAAACTGAAAATCTAGTGATGTCCACTTTTTTACTTATAATTTCGAATAATAAACCGGAACTTTTACCTAGTCCATTTGAAATTTTTGCATTCCAATTAGATGTCACTTTTTGTTTTATTGCATCTAGTTCAGATTGTATTTCGCTAAGCTCCCTTTTGGCCTTCTCAAAAGTTAACTCAGTTAATTCAAGTTGTCGTGCTGAAATTTTTTTCCCGGAGTTAAAAAGTCCGCTCATTCTTTTTAAGTCTTGTTTTTTTTGGGCTAGGATGATTTCTGATTCAATTAGCCTACTTCTATTAAGTTTAAATAATTTGTTTAATTCAATTAAGTCATTAATATTTGCCAAGGCACCATAAAAGTTTTTTTGTTCCTGAAAATTGCTTAACTCTGGCTTTTTTACAACAATTCCAACCGAGTTTTGTGATTCTTCGGACATCCAAATTTTGTTTCCTACTACTTTTGATTGTCTTACATCGATTGTTTCATCCTTTAAGTCTTGATGAAATTCATCTTTGCCGTAAATAGCGACAAGCCAAACCAAGATGATGATGATCAATGATTGAAGAAAAATGATTTGACGCAAAATAGTCAACCTTTATTTCGGGAAATTTTATTTTCTTGAGAAGTTGCGATTTTTAATTCATCCCGCAGAAAATTTAGCGTTTTGAATGATTCCTCTAACTGAAGAGTTTTAGAAATCTCATCTGCTATGTATTGTGTCTGGCGAATTGCTGTTTCGATTGTAATTTCTTCAGTTTGGTAGTTGCCTGCAATTTCGAAAACAAGAGACGCATATTTTTCTGGAATATATCCAATTACCTCACCGTTTATAGATTTTATTGTCTGAAATGTTGGAGCTTTAGGGATTGGTGGGATTGGTTTTTGTTCCCAAATAGCCTTCAGTTTAGAGACACTAAATTTTTTGTAAACCTCAGCTCCCTCAATAAAGGTTTTGTCTATCACTGCTCTGCATCTCAGAGCAGTTGTGATTCTTTTGGATCTCATCTCTCTAGTATTATCATTAGAATTACAGGCATCTTCAAACTCTTTTTTGGCAATAAAAGCCTCAGAATCGAAGTTTTGTTCTTTATTTTGGTTTAACCAGGCCATTATCATGTCTTAATAATAGCTTTTGTATTGAATCTTTGTTAATAATATTAACTGAAGATCTAATTAATTTAATTTTTTTAGAAAGTAGCTTATGTGGATGAAGGCGACCGAAGGTGCAGATGGAACTACCTTCTATATTGATAGAGATTCAATAAAGAAAGAAGGTAAATTACTCAGGGTGTGGGAATTACAGGATTTAAAAGAAAAAGGTCCGTTGGATGAAAAATCAAGAAGAGTTCTTGTTGAGTATGATTGTAAAGATGAGCGAAGAAGGGTAATGTCATTTAGCTTTCACGCTGATCAAATGGGAGCCGGTTTAACATTGAAATCTGATCAAACGCCTGGCAAATGGAATCTTATGGTTCCAAACACTACGGGATCAGTCGTCTTTCAGGTTGCAACAGCTTTGAAAACACCACTTAAAGGAGCCGCCTCATTACCTCCTCCCCCTCCGGCTACAGAATCAACTAATGAAGCATCTGCTGCTAAAGGTGAGAATGGAGATGAAACAACTAATGAAGAGGTTGAAAATTCATCAGAAAATTCAAGTGAGCAGTCTCAGAAAAAATAAAATGCCGACTTACAGAAAAAAAATTAAGGGGCTGATATTACCATTCTTTGTTTTACTTTTTTTATTAACCACTAGCAACAAGAATTTTGCGCAATGTACATGTCAATGTGTTTCAGGAAAAGTGAAGCCGGTTTGTGTCAAGCGCCCTAAAATAACGCCAATTTGTCCCCCTGGTGTTTGTAAACCTGTGAGACAAAGGGCGCCAATCCAGAAAAGATTTGTCTCACCACCACCAAAAATAAAGCCTTCAAATTGTCAACAACGCAGAGTAAAAAATCCTCACACAAACCAGTACATATGGCGAACGATTTGTCGACCAGAAAATTCTTTTCAATAGCAATTTCAATTTATCTGTCTTTTATTAGTCCAGTAGTGGCTAATTGGACATTGGTTACAAATGGCTATCTTGGATCAGTTTATCTTGACTTTGACACTTTAAAAAAAAATAAAACAACAGTAGTTATTTGGCAACTACAAAATTTTTATAAAAAAGATCTCAATGATGTACATTCTAGGAGGCTTTTGATAGAGGTTGATTGTTTTAAAGATGAGCGAAGAGTTATTTACTTGAGTGCCCACTCGGAACAAATGGGTAGAGGAGTTGTCAAATTTGTAAACGGTAACGCCAGTGATTGGGAGCATCCGTCACCAAAATCAGTAGGGGAAAGTATTCTTAAAAATATTTGTAAAAAAACAAATAATTCATAATATTTTTGGAGCATTTGAATGAAAATTATCTACTTTTTTTTCTTCTCAGCATTTTTTTCAAATGCGGTTGCCGATTGGAAAGAAATCAATAGGGACGATGAAAAAATTTATTTTGTAGAAACAGATATGATTATCCCTCACTTGGAAGGAAGGAGGATGGCTAAAGAATTGCATGAACTTTTTAACACATTGGATGATGGAACCACAAGTTTGCGTATTCGTTCCGAATACAACTGCAAAACAGGTGCGACTAGAATTTTAACAATGGATAGTGTTGCTGGGGAAATGGGGGTTGGAAAAATAGTGGCTTTACAAGATAAACCCTCTGATTGGAAATTAGTTAAGTCTGACGATAGTAGACTAAAGATTTTAAATTTTGTATGTGAGCAGTAAAACTAGTTACATTTTTCCTATAAAAGGAATTTTTTTCCAATAACTATTAAGATTGACGCAATTGGCAATGCCAATAGCAGGCCGATGAAACCTAATAAAGCACCAAAAAACATTAACGCAAAAATAACTGCCAAAGGGTGTAATCCGATTTTATCACCAACTAACTTTGGGGTAAGAATAAAGCCCTCAATAATTTGGCCCAGACCATAAATCAACACCACGGAAATCAATGAATGAATGGGTCCCAACTCAAGGAGTCCTGAAAGTAGCACCAAAACAACTGAAAATGCGAATCCAACATATGGTAAAAAAACAAGTATTCCTGATAACAAACCAAGTGAAAACCAACTTTCATAGCCTGCAATTAATAATAAAGACGCATAATAAAATGACATGCTGATGATTACTAAAATTTGGCCTTGCAAATAGTTTTTGAGAGTCAAATTGGCTTCAGAAATTGTCTCCGTAGTTATTTCCCTTATTTTTTTTGGAACTATTTCCTGTAAATTTTTAAATACTTTGTTCCAATCCCTTAACAAGTAAAAAATAACAACTGGTAGAAGGACCATCCAACCAATAATACTAAAAAACAGATTAGTTCCACTAACTAACATGAAAAAAAAACTTTTTGACGCAGTACCAGAGTAATTGCGCAACCATTCGATAATTTGCAAACGTAAGGTCTCTACAGAATCCAGCTGCATGTTTAAATAATTAGAAGCAATTGGTTCGATGTACAAAAAGCCATTGCTGATCATGGAAGGTAAACGCTCCTTTAAGTTGTTAATTTCGTTATCAACTATAGGAACTACAAGAGAAATGATACCAGCAAGTATGGTCGTTCCAATAGTGATTGAAATTAAGCTGGCAAAAGTTCTACTAACTCCGTAAATTGTTAATTTGGTAGTAATTGGCTCCAATAAATATGCAATTATGAAAGCAGTAAAAAAGGGNGACAAAACTTCGGTCATGTATCTGACTCTCTATAATTAAGTGCTTGATCCAAGTCAGAAATTAAATCATTTGTATTTTCAAGTCCAATAGATAATCGTATAAGAAGATGATTAACACCAGACTTTTTTTTGAAAGTCTCGGTAATTCTACTATGAGTTGTAGAGTAGGGATGGGTAATAATAGACCTTGTATCACCCAAATTAGCAGAATTGGAAAAAATTTTTACATTATTNATTATTCGCCAAGCTAGGTAATTCTTTTTTAAATCATTCTGATTTTTTAACTGAAAAGATATGACTGCACCTCCCATCAATTGTTGATTTTTTGCAATTTTATGTTGAGGATTACTCTCAAGAAAAGGATAAAAAACTTTGGCAATGCTTGCATTTTTTTCTAACCACGAAGCTATTTTTCTGGCTGAATGGGACTGAGCATTCATACGAACAGACAAAGTTTCCAATGATCTAAATAAAATCCAGGCATTAAATGGAGCAAGAGCAGGACCACTTGTTCTAACGACAGTTTTGATTTGATTAATTAATTTTTTTTTTCCAATGATAGCTCCAGCTAAAACTCGTCCTTGACCGTCTATAAATTTAGTTGCTGAATGAAGGACCAGATCAATTCCATAATTTAAGGGTTTTTGAATAGCAGGAGTACACAAGCAATTATCGACAATAGAAATGATTTTGAATTTTTTTGCTATTCTTGCAATGCCATTAAGGTCAGCAATTTGATTCAGCGGATTTGATGGTGTTTCCAAATACATTATTTTTGTTTTTTTGGTGACAGAATTTTCCCATTCTTGAAGATCAATAAGTGACACATACTTGATGGAAACATTAAACTTTTTTAAAACATTATCAAATAATTGTAAAGTTGCCCCAAAAAGGCTNGGNGTAGTTAATATTTCATCCCCAGATTTAAGAAATGTAAGGCAAACTGAAAGTACAGCTGACATCCCAGATGCAGTTGCAACNCATGCATCGCCTTCCTCAAGAGAAGCTAGTCTATCCTCAAACATTTGCACATTAGGATTTGTAAACCGAGAATAAATCATACCCGCGTCTAAACCGGAAAACCTGTTTGATGCTTGCTCAGCAGAATCAAACATAAAGCTAGAAGTTAAAAACAGTGATTCCGAGTGTTCATTTGCACCTGATCTAAAAGAACCATCTCTTACAGCTCTTGTCTCAAACTTTAACTTATTTTTAGACACTAGTTTTTTTTTCATATTTACAAAATATCGTGAAGAATTTTCGTTGCTTTTGGTCAGTTAAATGAGTTATTTTTTANTTTTCGCTGAAAAGCATAAAGAGNACAATTACNAAATANGAGTTTATCAGATTTTAAAATTAAAANTTTTGCAACTATTTCANAAATTCATGACTTATAACCATTTTNGAGCAATTACTTATTTGTTCTATTAGTTACTTAAAGTTTTCGTAGTAATCGACTCTGATGAATTATATTTAATATATTTTTTACAAAAANTTTACANACTAAATGCTATATGNATATTAAANTTCACAATATACATTTTAACAAATAGTTTCTNATAANGGGATGGATTTGTTTTTNTCTAAATATAAACTAAAACNGTAATTCTTGNTCTNGGAAACGTCGAGAAGCATGATTTATATNNGAAACAATAACAGGTAATTTNGATAATTTTTANAGTATAAGTTAACGTAATTTTATATTAGGAAATTTAGTTCTGAAAAAAAATTAATGAANATTCGTAACTGCTCTTCTTTATTTGTAAAATGCGATATAAAATTATATTTAANAAGTTAAATTCGCATCTTAAAAATTAAAGTTAAAGTCTATGTCATNTGAAATACTGATTTTTGGTTTAGGTCTCTGTATTGGGATTTTTTTTCTTTTCCAATTAGTATTTTTTTACAGAAAAATTCAAAATCAAAACCAGAAAATATTGGCACTTACTGAAGAGATTTCTTCAAGCAGGGAAAAGCTTTATTATAAAAAGGATGTAGAGCAAAAAAATAATAAACTCGAAGAATTATTGATTGTGGAAAAAAACATTTCAGCTGAATTGAAAACTCAACTTGCGTTAGAAGCAAATAAAAATTCCATATTAGTATCTGCCAAAGAAGAATTCTCAGACAAATTTAAAGCTTTAGCCAATGAAATTCTTGAAGAGAAAGTTAAAGCATTTACAAATTACAATCAGGAAAAGTTAAGTCAGCTATTATCTCCATTTCAAAGCGATATTAACAAGTTTGGCAACAAGTTTGAGGAGATCCAAAGAGCGGCATCAAAAGAAAGAATTGAACTTCAGTCCGAGTTAAAAGCTGAAATAAGCAATATGAGAGAAATGAGTATGGCCTTTAAACACCAGACGAAAGTACAAGGAAATTGGGGGGAAATAATACTTGAAAATGTNCTGGATAAAAGTGGGCTCAGATNAGGNTACGATTATAGAACNCAAGTAAGCATTAAAGTAGAAACTAATAGAAAAGTACCTGANGTAATTGTTTATCTTCCTGAAAACAAACATCTTATTATTGATTCNAAGGTATCATTAAANGCGTATAGTCGTTACGTAAATTCTGATANTGAATTAGATAAGAAAAGAGCCTTGCGAGATCATATTGATGCAATGAAGGCAAGGATAAAAGAACTAGGGGATAAATCTTATTATGATACTCCTGAATTAAATTCACCCGAAATGGTATTTATGTTTGTTCCTATGGAGTCCGCTTTTATTGCTGCAATACAGGCTGATGAAATGATTTTTCAAATTGCACTCGATAATAAAGTATTAGTTGCTACTCCAACTACCCTGACAACTAATTTAAAAATTGTTAAACAACTTTGGAGATTTGAGAATCAAAGTAGAAATTCAGCTGAATTGTCTAACCGAGCCAGTAAAATTTACNCAAAGNTAAGAAACTTTGTTAAAGATTTAGAAAAAATTGGAGTCAAGCTTAGCGAAGCNGAGGTTTCATATAAAGATGCAATAAATAAACTAACCGAGGGTCAAGGAAACTTAATTAATCAAGCAAGAGAATTTGAAAAACTTGGGGTTGCAGTAAAAGAAGATTTTTCTGACGAAATTATTNTCAAATCCGAACTTGGATTAAAACGCAACAAAAACTGAAAGTTTGAAAAATGTCCCAGTATTTAGCTTAAGCAGTTTAACTTCTTTATTTGTTTTTTTACATCAAAATCTAACTGCCTATTTTTACTTATAATTTTTGTTGCAACCCCTATTGTTTCTAAAAGATACGAATTATATGTTATNAGANTATAAGATNTTTTGTTTCGGTTTGAAGCAACATTTCTTTGATCTAAACATATTCTCCTATCGATGTGTTTTTCAAATTTGAGAAAAAAATCATTTACATATGAATTTGCATTAGCACTGTCTAGCAGAGAATTTTTGTTGGCAAATAATCCAAGATCAGCGATTAATTCCTGAACAACATTAGATAGAGATTTATACATTAAACTCTTGTCAGTTTGTTTATATTTATCTGTTAAATGTATATTTTCAACTTTTTTAAGCGTCTTAACTATATTTGTACATCGATACTTTAAAGATTTTAATAATTTTAAATCTTTTTTATTCTGATTTATTCTTATAATAATTAGCAATTGAAACAGGTATCTTAGCTCGTTTAATGTAACAACAATTTCTTCGGTGAACTGTTTTTTTTTATTATCTATTAATAGCTGAAAGAAAAATGAGAGCGTTTTATTTTTTTTTAAAATTAACTCTCTTAACAATAATTCAAATTTCACTTTCTTAAATTTTTTTTTATCTGTTTTTGAACTTTGTAATAATCTCCAATTAAAGCCGCTTAATAAAAATCCTCTAAATGCTTTTGNTCTGTACTGAAAAACCAGATTTGGAAATAATTGAATTATTTCTTTCGCTAGCATCCACACCTGGTATGGTTCCCCTCTTATGAGTTCCAATTCGACTTCAGAAATTTTTTCTTTATGTCTTTTTGCATGTATCCAACCTGAATCAAATGAAACTTCAATTATACTTTCTTTGAAATTACTTATCCAAGAAAATCTTTTAGTCGTAATAGTGAACTTATCTTTTAGGTTGGTGGAGATTAGTTTCAAATCCTTTTNCAAAAAACATCCGTTTTTTCTTAACATCTGCAAATTAGGTAAAGCCATTGGATTCAATTGAGGATCATGTTTCTTNACCGTTTGATTTAAATTTGAATTCCATTCAATGCAAGTATGATTAAATTTTTCAAATTTTAAAGTTTGTANCCAAACTGTATTTTCNTATCTTAGTCTTAGGCCTAGACGATTTTTTAGNAGATACAAATCGTCATCATCTAAATACGTTGCTTTGTAGTTGTTTNTANTTTTTTTATTATTTCTTAAGTATTTCCAATTCTCAAGAAGTGGNAGTTTGATGTCTCCAGAAAGACAAATTTCATATTCAATGTGAGGCTTATGCATTTTNTAAAAAAAATATAAGTATAAANATAAATTAATATACGCTATCAATGTAAAGTGATAATGTACTTTAATAAAATATACATCTTAAAGGACAAGTTTTGCAAAAGCTAATTCTCTTGGGGGTAGTTACTCTTTTTTTTCCAATACTCGCCTATTCCGAGTGGAATAATATTGCTGAAAATGAGGATGGAAAAATATATGTCGACCCCGGAAGTATTAGAAAGGTTGACGATGGTATCAAAAGCATATGGACTTTAAAAAATTTCAAAAAGCCTATGGTGAAAATAAAATCAAGGCAATATAAAGTTGAATTTGATTGTGAGAACAGTGAATTTCGAAAATTGATTAGAGTTTCCTTTTCCGGGCCTTTCTCCAGTGGGCTACCAATNAAAGATTATTTCAAGCCTGAAGATTGGCACTCAATTGATGATGACGAATTGTTCAGGGCTGTATTTGCCTCTATATGTTTAGGAAAAAATTAACTGTACTACTATTATTCAGTTATACAAATTTTTCTTTCTCTATAAANGCACACGCTTCTTTAGTTCTTGGGCTAGAAAAAAAACTACTACTATCGGTTTTTTCTTTCAATTCGCCCTCATATAAAAATAAGATTTCGTTACCAATTCTCTTAGCTTGAGCAATATTGTGAGTTGTCATTAAAACTTGAGTCCCATGATTTGATATTTTTCTTACCATATTTTCAACAATTTCTGTTGCCTTTGGATCCAGATTNGCTGTTGGTTCGTCTAAAAATAAAACTTCAGGATTTAATAACCACGCTCTTGCCAAAGCAAGTTTTTGTTGTTCACCTTGAGAGAGACTTCTTGCTGGAAATTTTGACAAGCCTGACATTTTTACTAGATCAAGTGCATTTTCAACTAATTCATATTGAATTTTTTTCTTGATACCTTTTGACTTTAGTACAAAAAACAAATTATCGATCACTGAACGCCGAAGCATTATTGGTCTTTGAAAAACCATAGTGTGGGTTGAGGTAAAAGTTTTNGTATGTGAGGCAGACCATNTTATTGATCCTGAAGTAGGTTGNATTAGTCCATGACAAAGTTTCATTAAAATTGTTTTACCAGCACCATTTGGTCCCAAAATTATTTTNGGNGGGCCAGGATAAATTTCAGTAGTGATATTTTTTAATATAATTTTNCCTCCGACTTTGTAATTAAGTTTTATTATTTTTAAAGGAAGTATGCTGTTCATTTGAATTTTTTGCTTGTNAATTCTTTAATGGCAAAAATAATTGCATTTAAAATGAATATTATTAGTATCAGCGTTAGTCCTAAATTCAAAGCAAGGGACAGATCGCCTTTAGAAGTTTCAAGTGTTATTGCCGTTGTCATTACTCTTGTAACCCCGTCAATATTACCTCCAACTATAAGTACAGCCCCNACTTCAGACAACGCTCTGCCTAATCCGGCTAGCACAANCGTAACTAGTGAAAACCTACCATCCCATAGTANAATCANTATTGCATGAAATTTAGTCACACCTAAAGATGTTAACTGTTCGTTATATTCATGCCAGATGTCTTCAACTATTTGTCTGGTAAGTGCACAGATGATGGGGAANACTAAGATTGATTGGGCAATTATCATTATTTCTGGNGTAAATAAAATACCAAATTGCCCAAAGGGGCCTGCACGCGAAAAAAGTAAATAAATTACTAATCCAACAACAACCGGGGGTAAGCCCATTANTGCATTCAAAATAACAATAATTAGTTTTTTGTTGTAAAAACTAGATATTGCAATTAAAGAACCAATTGGCAATGCCAAAGCTGAAGATAATACNACTGAAGTAATACTAACTTTAAGAGTTAAAAGTACTATATTTAATAACTCATTTTTTGAGTGAGAGAGTAAATCAAAGGCATTAAAAAAAACATCAAGCATTTCTACCCATCTTCTAATGCATTGGCCAGAACTTCAACCCAATGCATTACAGGTTTATTTGTGCCGCTCTGTAAATGAGAGATACAACCGATATTAGCAGAAACAATAATTTCACCTTTTAGTTTTTTTAATTCTTTAAGTTTTTTNTTTTTTAAAAGATTTGCAAATTTTGGTTGTAAAACTGAGTATGTCCCAGCTGATCCACAGCACATATGAGGATCTTTTTCAGGNGTCATAATTTNGTAATCTAATTGGGNGAAGATATCTTCAATAACNCCATTTATCCTATGGCCATGTTGCAAGGTACATGGTGGATGAAATGCGAGTTTNTCCCTTTTTTTTGGGAGGATTCTTCTTTTGAGCAAGCTGATCGATTTGGGAAGAATTTCACATAAATCAATTGATAAAGAACTTATCTTTTTTGCTTTCTTGTAATAAGGCGACATTTCAGAAAATAATCCCGAGTATTTTTTTACTTCTAAGCTACAAGCAGATGCATTCATTACTATATGCGATATCGAATTTGATTCTATAAAAGGCCACCAAGAATCAATATTCTTTTTTACTTGCTCGATACTACCTTTTTGATCATCAAGATGAGATTTTATCGCTCCACAGCATTTGTCTGAGGTTACAATACAATCATAGCCACAATTATTNAAAAGTTTAATNGTTGATNCATTTATATTAGGAAGCATTGAAGGCTGTACACACCCTCTAGGAAATAAAACCTTTTTTGAAAAATTTTGGGTTTTATCAAAAGATNCTATTTTATTTCTTGATGTATAAAAGTCTTTTGGTATTTTTCTTTTGATGAATTCAGGAAAAAATCTACGTAATTTTTTGGAAATCNTCATCGCAATTGCAAAAAAACTAGAAGTTAATGATTCTTTCAATACCCATCTTAAAATTTGATCATNTACTTTTCTTTTTACCTTTTCGTCAACAAGCTTTTTTCCAATAGAAAATAAATTTCCGTATTCAACACCACTTGGACAAGTGGTTTCACAATTTCTGCATAGCAAACATCTATCAAGATGTTTTTGTGTAATAGAAGTTGGACTCTCTCCTTCTAAAACCCCCTTTATTAAAGATATTCTTCCTCTTGGTCCGTCTAATTCGTTNCCTGTAATTTGNAATGTTGGACAAGTTGCCGTACAAAAACCGCACTGAACGCAACGTCGAGCTAAATTAGATGCTTGAATCGCATCTTCTCTATCAACATATTCTTTTGCAAGTGCTTTTGGCATATCTAGATTTTTTATTTTTGNAGTNANAGGATNAAATTTAATTTTATGCGTTAGATTTAATTNTTATTTTTTGNTANTTTAATANNTAGTGTAACTTATTCCTAATAAACGCTTTTATGGACTTTATTTTACTTTTTATTTTTGCAACAATATGCGGTTTATTTTTTTCCGGTATTGGACTTCCTGCTATGGTTGGTTTTCTTTTGGCTGGTTTTCTCTACAATTTTTTTGGTTTTCAAANCCCTAGTGAAATAAATTTTTTATCCGAGATTGGGATTAATCTATTACTCTTTTCTATTGGTTTAAAACTGAAGTTAAATACCTTGATTAGAAAAGAAGTTTTTGGTACTGCAATTATAGAGGTAGTTTTATTTTCACTNATAGCTGTATTTTTTATATTTTTGGGAAATCANTATTTTTTTTCCTCAGACTTAAAGATTTCTATCAGTGGAATTTTCTTTGTTGCATTTATCTTGTCTTTTTCTAGCACTGTTTACGCNGTAAAAATACTTCAAAATAAAGGTGATATTACAGCATTTTATGGGCAAACAGTGGTGGGAATTTTGATTGTTCAAGATTTGATTGCAACCTTTTTTNTGGCTGTTGGGGAAGGTAAATATCCAGGGTATTTTGCCTTATCAGTTCTTATTCTCCCATTAATTAGGCCATTAATTTACAAGTTACTTGATCACTCCGGACACGATGAATTACTGGTTTTTTCTGGGTTAGTTTTGGCGCTGGGTCTTGGTGCAGAGTTTTTTAAATTTGTAGGCCTAAAAGCAGAGTTAGGTGCGTTATTAATTGGAGTATTAATATCCGGTCATCGCAAAGCTGATGAACTATCAAAATCCCTCTTTTCAATTAAGGAATTTTTTTTAGTGGGGTTTTTTCTGTCTATTGGTTTGGGTGGGACGCCAACTTTAGAAACAATTGTTTTAGGGTTAATTCTGTGTTTACTACTTCCGGTAAAATCATTATGTTANTTTCTAATTTCAAATTATTTTTTATTACGTTCAAGAACATCCTTGTTTACNGCATTTTCATTANCGACTTANTCAGAGTTNGCACTTATTTTAGGGGCNATNGNAGTTAGTCAAAACATAATTTCATTTGATTGGTTNGTTGTAATTGCAATAGCTGTTAGCTTTAGTTTTTATTTTGCAGCTCCTCTAAGCAAAAATAGCGAGAGAATATACGAAAAATTCAAAACTGTTCTTCTTCNATNCCAGTCCAAGACAATCAACAAAGAAGATCNTCTTGTTGAAGTAGGTGATGCTAAAGCTATGATAGTGGGAATGGGAAGAGTTGGAATTGGAGCATACGATGAGCTTAATACATTTTATAAAAATGATANTGTGGGTATCGAACATGATTCTGGCAGAGTAAAAAAACTTTCTGAATCTGGCAGAAAAGTATTAATAGGTGATGCTGATGACTACGATTTTTGGTTAAACTTAGTGAATAATAAAAAACTTGAGCTTATAGTTTTAGCTATGCCAAGACACAGAAGTAACTTAGCTGCAGCTAATCAAATAAACCACATAGGATTGCCTTGTAAGGTTTCTGCTATAGTTCGATTTGAAGAAGAGGAAAAAGAATTATCAAATCTAGGAGTTACTGTCTTCAATATNTATTCAGAAGCCGGTGCTGGCCTTATTAAACACAGTTTAAAAACTATAAATTAAATAATCTCTTAATTANTTACGATAAAAAACTACCTTTAAAAAATGAAAAATAAAAAAATAAATATTCTGTTAGGCTTTTTTTTAATGCTNATNGCCCCTCTCTTAAATTCATCTGAAATGAAAATTAAATTCGGTATTTGTGAGTTAGATTCNAAATGCGAAATCTGCGTAGAGAAGTTTGAATTTTCTTTTATCTCAGAATTTAATAATAGAAGAGTAGTGGCTATTGGTTATGACAAGGGGGGCAAAGCTATATGGAGAGAACACAAGGGTTGTCAAATGGAGAATCTTACAAATTGGAGATGTACTGGATTTCATGGCGATTATGTTTCTAGAAACGGTAAGGTTACGTTAGAAAAAAACTCTAAGACTTACTATAATTTTAGAAATTTAGAAATTTGTAATTTTCCAATTGACAGTGACAAAGNGATTATGGANTAACAATTAGGAAAAATTGTCAATCAAGATTACNCTTTAATTTAATTGGACCAAAATTCTCAGGATATAGTCCGGTTGTACCATTATAAAAATTATTAGCTAATTTAATAATCTCATTAGAGTCCAGAGTTTGATTTATAGGNGCACTAAACCCTATCTCTTTTTTCTTATAGTCTAAATAAGAAAAAACAATTGGAACCTTTGACTCCCGAGCAATGTGAAGAAATCCAGACTTCCAAAACTTAGTTCTGGACCTGGTTCCTTCAGGAGGAACAACCAAAACAAATTTATTGTTTGTTGTAATTTTTTCGGCTGATAAATTAACGACTGACCCTCTCTTTTCTCTGTTTATTGGGACACCACCAAGGGCTCTCATCAANGAGCAAAATGGCCAGTTAAATAAACTTTTTTTGCCCATCCAATTTAACCTCACTTTTGTAACGTATGACGTCAGTAACATTAAAGGAAAATCCCAATTAGAAGTATGAGGGGCCGCTATGAGAACGTATTTAGAGGTAATAGGTGGAGANTTCCTTATCTTCCATGAAAAAAAATTTAATATAACCAATGATAAATTAGATTTAAATGACAAAATATACCTTTTAAAAAAATTGGTTTTCTAGTGAATTTATAGACAATTAAAACTTTTGGATATANTGTTTTGGGTTAGAAATCAAAAATTTTAATCAGTTAAAAACTTACCTAAGATTCCAAGTAATTTTTTNTTTCTTCTTTAATAAATTGAGAAAAAAAATGTGATTATGCTAAATAAAAATAACTATATCATCCCTAGAATATTTATTAAATTTTTTTTAATTCTCTCTCTATTTATGCAACCTGGTTATGCTGGAAATATATTTGAATTTTCCAAAAAAATTAAATCTCAGGATCATAAAGGTGTTGTTTATGAAGGAAATATAGGTTTAGAAATAATCACAGAAGAATTAGCTATTATTCCAGGTGAAAATTTGCATTTGGGTTTAAAAATAATTCACGATCCAGAATGGCATACCTACTGGGTAAATCCGGGAGACTCTGGCCTTGCAACATCTATTAAATGGAGCTTTCCACAGTCAAATTCTCTTTGGGAAATTGAAAATATTCAGTGGCCAACTCCTAAAAAGATAATCGTAGGCCCACTGGCAAATTTTGGTTTTGANAATGAAATATTATTAATCCAAAAAATAACTGCTCCTAAAAACTTAAAAATNGGNGAATCATTAAAAATAGACGCAGTTGTAANTTGGCTCGCATGTAAAGATGTTTGTATTCCAGGGGAAAAACGCCTGACATTAGAAATACCNGTAGTGCAGAAAATGAAAATCAGGGAATTTTCTAAGGATAGCATTAAATTTGTTGATGCTCGGAAAATGCAGCCTACAAAAGANTATTACTCTAATCCTATCAGGGCAAGTGTAAGTGTCAACAATCAAAATCTAGTTTTTTTTCAAGACACNGAAAATGAAATAGAAAATTCGAAAACTTTTAAACCCATCAAAGGTTTTTTCTTNCCCTTTCAGGAAGGTTTGATTAAATCAACTCAAGAACAAACTTTTTATAATTTNAAAAAAGACTCAAAATCTCGTACCTTCAGTGGGGAAGGAAATTGGTTGTTAGAAATTGAATTAGCTGAACCATCAAAAGATCTGATTCAAAAGTTATTCTTAGATAAAAAAATAGAGGGTATTTTTGTTGATGAAAATGGAANCGGAAAATTTTGGTCGGCTGAATTCGTTGAAAGTACTTTTCTTCCACAAAAAGGTGACAGTATAGATTTTGTTAAGAAAACAAAACCTACCGATAATTTTNCAGTATTAACAATTGTNAATGCAGTTTTTTTTGCTTTTTTAGGAGGGTTGATTTTAAATCTAATGCCTTGTGTCTTTCCTGTTGTTGGACTTAAAGTTTTATCTCTTACTAAAGGAGTAAAAAACAAAAGTTTCTTAATTAAAAATGGAATTAGTTTCGTTCTTGGAGTAGTTTTAAGTGTTATGAGTTTTGCAGTTTTTTTTGTGATTTTCAGAGAATTGGGTTACTCAGTTGGATGGGGAATTCAACTTCAAAGTCCTTGGGCTGTTTTGAGCTTATCAATGCTATTTATTGTTATAGCTATGAATTTAGCAGGTGTTTATGAATTTGGAAATTCACTTACAGTAATGAGTAAATATGATAAAGGAAAAGGGTTAACAGGAGCTTTTTTTTCAGGCGTTTTAACAGTGGTTGTTGCATCTCCTTGCACGGCTCCTTTTATGGGTGGAGCAATCGGATTTGCAGCTACTGCGAATTTATATGTAGTTTTTTTGATCTTTTTCTCTCTTGCAATAGGAATTTGCGCTCCTTATTTTATTTTAATTTTACAACCAGGATTGCTTCAAAAACTACCCTCACCAGGTGAATGGATGGTTAAACTAAGACAATTTTTGGCATTTCCAATGATTGCAGCATCGGGATGGCTATTTTGGGTACTGATAGAGTTAAATGGAAGCAGTGCACTTTTTCCAGGCTGGTTAGCTATTTTATTTGTTTGTCTTACCCTTTGGATTTGGGGAAAGTTCTTTCAACCTTCTACGGTTTCTGCAAGGAGTAGATTAATATTTTTACCAATGTTAATTTTAAGTTCTCTTTTTTGTATATTTTTCTTTTACAGTTCAGTTTCATCAGTCAAAACAAATAATATTAGTAATCAGTTATCAAGTAAAAAAATGACTGAAAATATTATTGATCATCAGAACAAAGCAATTAATTGGATTCCGTGGAAAGAAAATCTTGTTGATAAATTTGTTGAGGAGGGTTACATTGTTTTCATTGATTTTACCGCATCATGGTGCGTAATTTGTCAAACTAACAAGCTTAGAGTTTTGGACACAGCACCTATAATCCAAAGGTTGTCTCAACCAGGTATAATTTCACTAAGAGCTGACTGGACCAATGCTGATGAAAAAATTACCCAGGCTTTAATTAAGTATGGAAGGATTGGCATCCCACTAAATGTTGTTCTTGGCCCTAGTTTGACAGAGCCAATTATTCTTTCTGAGTGGCTAACAAAGAATGAGGTTTTAGATGCAATTAAAAAAGCCAAAAATTATTCTTATCAATAAGTTGGAGAAATTAAGAATGTTTTCAAAAAGATTTCATAAGTTGTTTTTAGTTATTTTTTTTAGTTTCAGTGTTTTTGGTTGTAGTGAGCAAGCAAATCAAAAGGACGATATTTTTAGAATAACTGCTATTCCGGATGAGGATCCTACTGAATTGGCAAGAAAGGCTAAGCCTCTTGTTCAATATTTAAGCAAGATAATTGGCAAAAAAGTAGTTTACTATCCTGTTACCGATTATGCGTCCGCAGTGGAGGCCCTTGTTAATAAAAAAGTAGAGATGGCCTGGTTTGGAGGTTTTACATATATTCAAGCAAAAATCAGATCAAATGGTGCAGTTATTCCAATAATCCAGAGGATTGAAGATCAAGGGTTTAAATCAGTTTTTATTTCTTCTGACTCCTCAATAAACTCATTATCTGATTTAAAGGGTAAAGAGGTTAGTTTTGGATCAGTGAGTTCAACAAGTGGCCACTTATGGCCTAGGAGTTTTTTGCTGAAAGAGGGAATTAATCCTGAAAAAGACTTTAAAAGAGTTGCTTTTAGTGGTGCGCACGATGCAACAATCATTTCGGTTGGTTCGGGAAAGGTTCAGGCGGGAGCATTAAATTTTAAAACCTGGGAAAAATTTGTTAAAAAAGATATGGTTCCTGATGGTGTTAAGGTGTTCTACACAACGCCTGGTTACTATAACTATAATTGGACAATACATAAAGATGTTCCAAAACAAACGAGAGAAAAAATAATTGAGGGTTTCCTCGAACTGTCACAAGACACTCAAATTGGAAAAGAGATTCTCTCTCTGCAGCAAGCATCAGGATACATAAGAACCAAAGATGAAAATTATGTTGGTCTTGAGAAAGCCGCCAAAAGCGCTGATCTTCTAAAATAAATGTGAGATTTAAAAAAATTATTAAATTTCAAAACTTTTTTTTACATTACTCAAAAGTTCAGAAGGAAAGAGTAGAGGCCCTGTCGAATATTAACATTAATATTCATAGTGGAGAGCATGTTGCAGTTATAGGTCCATCGGGGTCAGGTAAAACGTCATTTTTAAAATCTATTGTCTTTGCCCTAAGACCCTCATCTGGCAAATTATTATTTGAAGACATTGATCCCTGGCGCATATCTGCAAAAAAAAGACACAAGCTTCGCGCTAAAATTTTTATTACCTCCCAGGTGCCTCACTTACCACCTAGGCAAAAAGTCTTGACGGCCGTGTTCGCAGGAAAACTAGCAGGAATTAATTCCTTCATGAGTCTTTTTTCGCTCTTATACCCACAGGATCTTGATAGAGTCAAATTCGCTCTAGAGTGTTTTGGGCTCAGCGAGAAATTGTATGAAAGGGTTGACAGGCTGTCAGGTGGTGAACGACAACGCGTTTCGCTTGCCAGAGCAGTTTTGTCAGAAAGTAAGTTGTGGGCTATTGATGAACCTTTAGCATCACTTGACCCAACTAGAGCCGAAGAATCTTTAATCAACCTAAAACGAATTGCTTCGCTAAGAGACCTTACATTTATTGCTAGTCTTCATCAAACTAACTTTGCTCTTATGCATTTCTCAAGAATTATTGGAATAAAAAAAGGAAAAATATATTTTGATTATCCGCCATCAAAAATTCACGACGACTTGATTAAAGATCTATATAGTGTTCAGATTTAAAAAATTCAAGCAAGATAAATTGATTAAAAAAAAATTTGATTTTTCCTCTCATTTGTGGGCTGTTTGGGTTCTTTTTGTTTTATTCTCTATGTTTTTTTTGCTTGATTCTATAGAATTCTACCCCTGGTTATTATTTGACAAAAAAAGTATTGACCTTACTCTTTTATTTTTTTCCTCTTTTTTTCCTCCTGACTTTTCTTTTGATTTTTTACTCTTGGTAGCGGATGCAACCATTCAAACTATTGCTATTGCGACGGCTGGATTGACTTTGGCATTTTTAATTGCAGTTCCAGCCGCAATCCTCATATGTAACAGATTATCTGTTTCACATGTGGATGAAAGTCGAGACTTTACAGGTGGAATCTTAAGATATTTTTTTAGATTAATACTTATTACTTTAAGAAGCGTGCCTGAGTTGGTATGGGCACTAATCTTGGTACGAGTTTTGGGTTTGGGCCCAACAGCTGGTGTTATTGCCATAGCTTTGACTTACGGTGGGATGTTAGGAAAGGTTTATGCAGAGATTCTCGAGAGCAGTGATAGTAGTTACCAAAGAAATTTATCTTTTAATGGTGCAAGTGGTTTTCAAGTACTAATTTTTGCATTAGTTCCACAAAATTTTCTGGAGCTTGTTTCATATACAGTTTATAGATGGGAATGTGCAATTCGGTCGACAGTAGTTTTAGGTTTTGTTGGCGCTGGAGGGCTTGGTCAGGAATTAGAAAACTCAATGAAATTGTTCAAAGGGAGTGAAGTTTGTACAATTTTAATTATTTTTATTTTATTAGTTTTTCTCTCTGATTGGATTAGCAAATGGTTGAGAAAAAAAATAATTTAAAATCACTATTAATTTTTGTCACAATCTTAATTTTAATTTTTCTAAGTTTCTGGAAAATTGATTTTAATATCTCCTCTTTTTTCAATGGCAATTCCTTGAAAATAATTTTTAGTTTTATAAATGAATTTTTCCCTCCAAATTTAGAAAAAGCATTTATTATTGAGGTATTAGTTGCATCCTGGGAAACTTTTGCAATGTCAGTTGTAAGTACATTTTTTGCTGGATTTTTTGGATTATTAATTGCAATCCCTGCCAGTAGTTTCCAAAAAGGACCCGCAAATTTCCTGAGAAATATTTCACGTTTAATATTAAATACGCTCAGATCTATCCCTGAACTAGTTTGGGCCGCTCTATTAATAATTAGTGCTGGTTTAGGACCATTTTCAGGGACTCTTGCACTTCTTATTCACACAACTGGTGTACTGGGTAGGTTAATGGCTGAAGCAATTGAAAATGTTGATAAGGAGCCTGCAGTGATATTATTTGCTAATGGAGCTAATAGATCACAAATATTTTTCTATACAACATTGCCTCAATTGTTGCCACAGATTATAAGTTATATTTTATACAGATGGGAGAACAATATTAGAGTTGCAGCTGTTTTAGGTGTGGTGGGTGCAGGGGGTTTAGGTCAAATGTTAAACTTTAACCTTAGTTTATTTTTTATGGACAAATCATTTACGGTTATTATCGCTATGATCTTGTTGGTGCTTATTGTTGATTTTTTTAGTGGATGTATTCGAAAGGAGCTGACTCAGGGATGACTGAAGTTGAAATTAAGAAGGTTTTGAATGGAATTAGGGCTGAGAAAGCGTCGCTCCCTACGAGATATCTATATGACAATTTAGGTGGTATTTTATTTGAGGCAATTACTGAATTACCCAAATATAATGCAACTAGAGATGAACTTGATATATTTAGGGAAAAATTAGATGAAATTGCTGAAGTTTTACCCGAAAAGGCTTGTTTAATTGACTTAGGTGCTGGTAGTTGTCGAAAAGCGGCACATGTGATACCAAGTCTTCAACCATCCAGATACGTAGCAGTTGATTTGCCGTCGGATTTCTTTGTGCAGTCTGTAAATTCTCTGGAAAATAAATTTCCAGATCTCACTGTGAACAGTCTATCTGTGGATTTTTCAAATGGTTTTCAAGTTGATTTAGTTAGAAAACTTCAAGGAAATAGCAGTAATCAGGAGCCTCTAGTTTATTTTTATCCAGGCTCTACCATCGGAAATTTTAAACCAGATGAATCAATGAATTTTCTAAAAAACCTAAAAGCTGATGGAATATTAGTAGGGGTTGATCTTGTTAAACCACCTGAGGTTTTGTTAGCCGCGTATAACGACAGTCTAGGGGTAACTGCTGCATTTAACAGAAATGCGCTACTTCACCTGAATAGGGATCTTGGTACAAACTTTAATGTGGAGCTGTGGGGTCATGAGGCAATTTATAATGATAAAAAATCTCGAATTGAAATGTACTTGGTTTCACTAAAGGATCAAATTATTGAATCCTCACATGGAGAAATTGCTTTTAAGAAAGATCAAACTATTCATACTGAAAACTCTTATAAATTTACGATAGATTCATTTTCAGAAATTTTAAGTCAGGCTGGCTTTAATAATTTAAATAGTTTTGTTCATTCTACTGAGAGGTATGCAATGTTTACTGCTACTAAAGATCTTTAACTGTTCTAAAGCCAATAAAAACGTCATTTCTATGTTTTTGATAAAAATTCCGAAAAATTCTATTGCATAACATTTTTTGTGTTGCAAAACTCGAGCCTTTCACAACTTGATGACTATAAAACCAGGGTTTGGAATATTCTTGATAGGGGTGTGGTCTAAATCCCCGGAAAGGTTTGAAAATATCGTTTGTCCACTCCCAAACACTGCCCCATATAAATTCTTCTTTGTTAGTTGCAAGCATCCATTCAAGCTCAGTAGGTAGCCTTCTTTTTTTCCAATTACAGTAAGCCTCTGCTTCAAAAAAACTGACATGCAGTACAGGAAAATTAGGATTAATTATATGGTTTAAACCGAACCAATTTTTTAAAAGATCTTTTTTACAGTCCTCACTTATGAATAGATTTATGAAGGTATTTCTTTCATTGTTTAATAGCCAACTCCAACCTTCATCAGACCATAAGGATTTATTATTGTAACCACCACTTTCAAAGAATTGCAGAAATTTTTTGATGCTTACTGGACTAGAATCAATTTCGAATGGATTTTTGATTGAATTTAGTCTCACAGTCTCATTGTCAAAAAAAAACCCTAAATTTGTATCAACTTTAAAATTTTTATCTTTAACGAGCAGTTTTTCGGCATCGTTAAAATTTGTTCTTATTAAATTTTTGTGACAGTCGTGAATTGAAAATTTAAGAGTTTGGGCTGTCATGATAAAAGCCTCTAAGTGCATATACTCGTGTGCCAGCGCTAACCTATAAAAATAGCATTCACGATCTGAACTGGGGTTTTCATTAGAGATTTGAAGAATGATTTTATCTAGTGTTGTCTCTAGATAGCTCTTTACCACTGTTACTGGAGGCAACTCAAATTTCCACCTATCATCATGAGCTAATTTAGATGAATCAAATAATTCGTCAGCAGTTTTAAAATAAGTTTGTATTGTTTTATCAGGACAGAGGATTTTGTTATTGTTTGCATTTTCACCTTCATTTCTCTCTTTGTTCCTTAGTACCCACCTCTCTGAAAACCATGCTACATGACTAAACTCCCATCTTGGTGTATTGATAGACTGAGATAGTTTTACATTAAGTGATGGCCCTAAATTATTTTTAAATTGTTCTAAAATACTTATTGTTAGCTTTCTAACTCTAGTAAATTCTCTTGCTAAGTCTAAAGAGGTTAAGTTTCTAAAATTCATTTTTTTCATTTTAAAAAATAAGTATTATAAATATTATAAGATAGTTAGATTATCTATTAATTAAAATGGCAAATTTATGGAGTTAAAATTAACTGAGTTGTCTAACGGTGGAGGTTGTGGTTGTAAAATTGAACCACGAATCTTAAATAGGATTTTAAAAAATACAACAAATATGAGAATTCCTGAAGAATTACTGGTTGGAATTGAAACATCTGACGATGCTGCAGTTTATCAACTTAACGAAGACCAAGCTTTGATTGCCACAACTGATTTTTTCTCGCCTATTGTAGACAATC
>NHCU01000077.1 GCA_002167365.1 Betaproteobacteria bacterium TMED41
TTTTTTTTTAAAATAAGGGGTTGATGTAATAGGTAAAAAAAATTTTGATTGAAACACTATTTTATCAGTAAAAAATTTTTATTCATAACTTTGATTTCAATCAGAAAAAATCTTAGATTTTTACTATTTTTTTAAATCCAAGTTAAAGTATTTTTCATGGAATAATGGTATTTAAGATGTATAATTAGTAAAATTCAAATAGATTGTTTAATGAGAGCCACCACCAAAATATCAATTTCAATAGTTATTTCCGCTTTTATCATGTCTTTTAATTATGTATGGATTAATAGATTTGAGTTTATAACTTACGATAAGAGCGATTCTGTTTTTTATATAATAAACAAATGGACAGGTGAAACTTGCGCCATAATGTTCAACGCCGATCACGCACCCGTTTCAAAAAACAAAATGTTCGATTTTTGTCCTTCCGGAGAGCCAAAAAAAATTATTTTTCCTTAACCTATTGTTTTTATTATTTTTTTTGAAACTTCCGAAATGTTTTTACACCCGCAAAGACCCATTGTTACGTCCAGTTCCTTTCTAAGTATTTCCAATACTTTAGTAACACCATTTTCGCCTGCTGCTGCCAATCCGTATAAATATGTTTTACCTATCATCGTTCCTTTAGCACCCAAAGCTATGGATTTTAAAATATCTTGTCCTGACTGAATACCACTATCCAGCCAAACATCCGTATCTGATCTCAACGCTCTAATAATTTCCGGTAAAGCCCTAATGGAGCTAATGGTCTCATCTAATTGTCTACCACCATGATTAGAGACGACTATTGCATCAGTGCCAATTTTTTCAGCAAGAATCGCATCTTCAGGATCTAAAATCCCCTTTAGAATGAATTTTCCACCCCACCAATCTCTAATTCTGGAAATATCGTCCCAATTAAGCTTTAAGTCAAATTGCTCATCAATCCACGAAGATAATTTGGAGGTGTCTGAGACTCCATCAACATGACCAATTATGTTTCCAAAAGTCCTTCTGTTGGTTTTTAACATCCCTAGTAGCCAAGAGGGTTTGAATAAAATATCAACCACATTTTTAACATTAATTTTAGGAGGACTTGATAACCCATTTCTGATATCACAATGTCTTTGACCAAGAAGTTGTAAATCAACGGTTAAAACCAGAGCTGAACACTCAGCAGATTTTGCTCTCTGAATGAGTTTCTTGGAAAAATTGTGATCTTTCATAACATATAGTTGAAACCAAAATGGATTACTTACATTTTCTGCTAAATCTTCAATCGAAGTTATCGACATGGTTGACAATGTGTAAGGAACACCAAATTTTTGAGCTGCTACAGCAGAATGAATTTCACCATCGGGGTAATGCATCCCAGTTAAACCACAAGGAGCAAGTACAAGTGGCATACTTACTTCGTTTCCAATCAATTTTGACTTGGTGGAACGATTGGAGATATCTCTGACAACCCTTTGTCTAAATTTTATTTGCTTAAAATCATTTCTGTTATTATATAAAGTGTTTTCCGTCCATGATCCAGCTTCTATATATTCGAAAAACATTTTTGGAATTCTTTTTTTTGCTAAAAATTTAAGTTCATTTATGGTTAAGATATTTTTTATATTCAAAATTGTCACTCTTAAAATGAGGTAAATTCGATTTTACCTTCTCTTCTCGGATCTACACCCCCATCAATTTTATAACCAGAAATATTTTTCTTTAGCCTTATCCCGTGTAATCCGCTGTATTGGTTGCGAATTTTTACTGAATGCCCTAATTTTTTTAAGATCTCTTTATAAGTAACTAAAGTTGATTTGTTTTCTAATATTGTTGTGTTGCCTCTAACTATAAACCTCGGCTCACTAATAGATCTTTGCATTGAATAATTCAAATCTATTAAATCTACAATAGTTTGTGCTACATATCCAATAATTGACTTACCTCCAGGTGAACCAATTAGAGCAAATAAATTACCTTCAGGATCGAAAATTATTGTGGGTGACATTGACGATAAAGGACGTTTTCCAGGAGCGACCGAATTAGAGATTGGAAAGCCATCTTTATCTTTTGATTTAAAAGAAAAATCTGTTAATTGATTATTCAATATCATGCCCTCTGACATAATCCTGGAGCCAAATGCAGATTCCACCGAACTGGTCATTGAAACCGCATTTCCAAACTTATCTAAAACCACAAAATGAGTTGTTGATTCGGAGGAAATATCAACATTTAAGCCAAAATCAAAACTATAGTCCTCAAACTTACCAGCAGTAACATTTGTTATTTTAGAGTCAAATTTGATCAATTTGGATCTTAATTTTAGATAATCCTGGCTAAGTAATTTTTTTGTTGGTACTCTAACGAACTCGGGATCACCAAGGTACTTCATTCGATCAGCCATGGCAAGTCTGGTTGCTTCAGTGAGTAAATGGATCTTCTTTACAATGTTTTGAATTAAACTAGGGTCATAGTTTTGGAGAATCCCTAAAATTTGTAAAATGGCTATCCCCCCTGAGCTAGGCGGACCAACTGAACAAATTTTATATTTTCTATAAAAACCACAAACTGGATCTCTCTGGTTTGCCGAGTATCTACTAAAATCCTCTTTTGTAAGAAGTGTATTCTCGTTTATCTGGCGTAAATCATTTATTATCAAACCAGGGATACTACCTGAGTAAAATTCAGATGCGCCTAAAGAGGATATTTTTTTTAAAGTATTTGCATACTCAGCATTTACAAGTAGGGTTCCGATGGGTTTGGCAATAAATTTTTTTTTCGAATCCATTGTCCTGGTATAAAAATACTCTCGTGTTTCTTTGTGTTTCATTAAGTATTTATCTCGCTTTACTAAAGCATAAAATCTTGGAGTTATATTAAAACCATTTTCTGCTAATTGAATTGGGTGTTCGAATAAACTTTTCCATGGCAGAAGTCCATATTTTTTGTGAGCCTTATCGAGCATTGACGGTATACCCGGAACTCCAATAGAAATACCACTAGTGACAGCACTGTAAAAGCCTGATTGTGAACCAGTATATTTTTCAAAAACTGATGGATCTATGTTTAAAGGGGCTGTTTCACGGCCATCAAAGCTAGTAACTTTCTTGTCTAAATTCGAGTAGTACATTAGAAAACCACCACCTGCAATCCCAGAGGATTGAGGTTCAACAAGGCCCAAAACTGCTTGAATCGCAACAGCCGCGTCAATTGCAGAACCACCATTCTCTAATACGATTTTTCCAGCATTAGATGCTAAAGGATGAGCAGCCACCACAACACCTTTTTCTAAAAAATTTTCTGCAAGTAAGTTTTTTGGTGAAAAAAAAAGAAATAAAAGAAATAAAAGGTTAACTCTTATAAAATCATTAATAATGGTCATTTGATTTTCTGTTGATTTTAAATATACGGAACATACATAACTAGTTTAAACTTTTTTTTCAAAGATATTTATGAATGAAATTTTTTACATGAAAAAAGCTATTTCAGAGGCAAAAAAAGCAGCTGATAGAAATGAAGTTCCGGTTGGGGCAGTACTTGTTAAAAATAATAAGATTTTATCAAGTGGCTATAATCAAGTAATCAAACTTGCTGATCCCTCTGCACATGCTGAGATCATTGCTATAAGAGAGGCTGCAAGAAAAACACAAAATTACCGTTTAATCGATTGTCATTTATTTGTAACCTTGGAACCATGTTTGATGTGTGCCGGTGCAATTTTTAACTCAAGAATATCCAGCGTCACATACGCTACATGTGATCCAAAAACAGGAGTTGCAGAGAGTAATTTACGAATTTTTGAAAATAGATCACTAAATCACCATGCCATTACTAAAGGAGGGGTTTTGGATGAAGAATCCGTTAAGTTGTTAAAGAGATTTTTTTTGACCAAAAGGCAACTCAAACAGGCTGATAAAAAATAGTGAAAATATAATGTCTCCTTTTCATATAGTCATAGAAATTAATTCTCAAAAATTAACTGTCTTTAAATCTACAGATAAGAATTGGATTGAGGATACTGAGAGGTGGAAATCTGAAATTTCTCTGGATCCAATTTTTGCTACTAGAATATCTTCAGCAGCAAATGGGGTTGGTGAGAAAATTGATAGTTTTAAGACCCCACTGGGAAAACACAGAATAAGAGCCAAAATTGGTACGAACGCTCCAATAAATTCTGTTTTTGTTGGCCGAAGACTCACTGGTGAAGTTTGGAGTAAAAAACTTTCCAAAAAATACCCCGATAGAGATTGGATTTTAACTCGAATTCTCTGGTTAAGTGGTTTAGAGAAAGGGAAAAACCGTTTTGGTCTTGTTGATACTATGAAAAGATATGTGTATATCCATGGAAGTCCACCAAATGTAAAGATGGGCACTGAAGGGTCCAAGGGGTGTATAAGGATGACAGCAAAAGATGTAATTTATCTTTTTAATATTGTTACAAATGGAACAACAGTAGATTTAAAGCTTTGACTCATCAGGAGTAATCGCTTGTATAGATAGTGCGTGGATTTTTTTGGGGATATAACCATCCAGTAGCCCATAAACAAGTTTATGCCGTTGAACTCGATTTAAATTGGTGAATTTACTACTCACCACTCTAACAAAAAAATGACTTGCTCCATCCGTTGCTCCTGCATGTCCTTTGTGAGCATCACTTTCATCCCATATATCAAATTCAGTTGGATTAAGATTACTTCTTAATTTTTTTTCAATCTCATCAATAAGTTTATTCATAAAATCAATCAATTCCACTTTTTTTCTCATCAGGTTGTTTAAATTTACTCAACCAAAATGCCTGGATGATAGTAAAAGCAATAGTGAGGCCGAGCATACCAAATAACTTAAACTCAACCCAAAAATCAGTTGAAAAATTGTTTGCAACCCATAGGTTCAAAACTGCCAAAAACGCAAAAAATAATGCCCATACAGTGTTTAATTTAAGCCAAATACTTTTAGGCAAAACTAGGTGCTTGCCCATCAAACTTTTAATTAAAACCTTACCAAAAAATTGTGGAATTAAAAGGCCCAAGCAAAAAACTATGTAAAGAAATGAAGGTTTAAGTTTTATGAACTGCTCATCTTGAAGAACTATAGTTGCACCACCAAAGACCACTATCAATCCAAGACTTATCCATTGAATTTTTTCAATTTTTTTCCCCAAAAATCTCATCAAGCACATCATGATGACTGTAGTTATTATTGCTAAACCCGTTGCAAAATAAATATCTAGTAATTTGAAAGAAACAAAAAAAACGATTATGGGTATCCAATCAGCTAAAACTCTCATGAATTAACCTCATTAATTTTATTTTTTGGAACAAAATTTAATGATGCCGAATTAACGCAATAGCGTAATCCAGTCGGCTTAGGGCCGTCAGGAAAAACATGACCAAGATGTGCATTGCACATATTACATAAAATTTCTATACGTACCATTCCATACTCCTTATCTATCCTTTCTTTAATAACTCCTTTAGATATTTCTCTCGAATAACTAGGCCAGCCAGTGCCTGAATTAAACTTGTCTTGAGAATTAAAAAGTTTGGCACTGCAACATTTACACATATAAATTCCTGGAACATCGTGCTCCCAATAACATCCAGAGAATGCAGGTTCAGTAGCTTTTTTTCTTGTTACTTGAAACTCCAACTCAGTAAGTACTCTCTTATAATCTTCTTCTGATTTCAATGATCGGTGCCTTTGACTGTTCTAACAAATAGCTTTGTGTTGTGGAATTATAGTTCACTAGCGTTAAGCATATAAACCCTTTGTTCATTATAAAGGCTTAAAAAAGATGATTAATAATGACAAGTGTTATTTTTGATGGGGAAATACATTATTTTGAGTATTATTAACCAATTTTATTTGAAACAATTTTTAATCAAAAGTTCTTGAAAAGACTTAATACCTTTTTAACAAAGCGTCCAAAAAAATTAAATCACATTTTTTTAAAAAGTGGGATACGTAAAATAACGGAGAACTTAGCGTAATTTGTACAACACACTTAAGTCATAAACTATTTTATTTCATTGAACTCATTGGAAAAGCAGGGTAGAGCATATAGTGCTAGTTCCGGACCATTTTTTTCTTTCAAACTAAGTGTGTCTGAATCTTTCAGATTTTTTAGTTCGTTGATTTGACACTGTATCATTAACAAAACTTGATTTAAGTTTTTTTCAAATTGACAATAAGATATGTCTACAACAAAACCAATTTTTGCCGATGTGTTTTCTTTAGAATTGTTCTTGAATATTGGGGTATCTTTTTTCAATTGGGTTTTATCTATCTTTTCCTCATTGACAGAAGCAAGAATCAACCTTTTTTTTACTTTCCCAAGATAGTGCGTTCTTGCAACTATCTCTTGACCAGGGTAACAGCCTTTATTAAAGCTAACTCCGTTAATCAAGTCAAGATTTACGGATTGAGGGGTAAAATTTTCAGTGCTAGTTTTATCTATCCAAAAACGGCTTGAAAAAAATTCAGATGATTTCCAATAATTACTATTTAAATCAGATATTAATAATTTTTCTTTAATGTTGTTTATAGATTTTAGAATCAAATTTTTTTCACCAATCAACCATCCTCTTTCGCCTAATACTGGACAGTCTGTATCTTTCAATAAAACCAGTTCCTCAATATTTTCCTTAGAGCCGATAGGAATATTAATTTTTTCGCACCATACTCCAGTGACAATATAATTTTCATCAGCTAATTCAATTTTAACCTTGGACCGCAAAATAAAAATCTTCAGCCTACTCAAAACAAGCAGTGCTAGTTCAGATGGAACTATAAGCAGATATTGAGATTTTTTAAATCTCAGAATCCTTACAATAGCGATTAGCCTTCCTTTGGGATTGCAGTACCCACTCAAAACATGGTCAATTGATTCGTTTTTAAGCTCTAAAATGTCATTCGTAAACTGATTTTGTAAAAAAGTCTCTGAATCTTCACCAGTAACAGATAAAAGTGAAAAATCCATTTTTGCGCAAAATGCCGTTAATTTATATTGAAAAAGTTTATTCATAATTTCAAAAATTAAATATGTATAAGTATTGATATAATCATACATAAATCTTATGAGGTACATCACGTTGCGTTTTTTTATTAAATATTTTTTAATAATAGTTTCATTACTCGTATCCACGGTTGGAATAGTATATTGGTGGATGCATTCCCCTATATTTGATAAAACCATACTTAATTCACAAACATTAGAGCTGGTTGTTCCGACTGGTTCTTCAGCGGTAGAGGTCGGGCGAAAACTACATGAATTAGGGGCGTCAACCGGTCCAGAGCAGTTTTCATTGGCAAGCAGAATTGCAGGAGTTCATAAGAGTCTCAAAGCGGGGGTTTATTCTTTATCCCCAAATACCTCACTTGCTTCAATTCTTAGTAGAATTTCTGCGGGTGATAGTTTACATGCTTCGATTACTCTTATAGAGGGATGGACCTTTGAGCAAGTAGTTATAGAGATCCATAAACACCCTAACATTAAAAAAAGTCTTTCAACTGGAGATATCTCAACACTTTCTAGAAATCTAGCTACAGAAATGGGTGTTCAAACTAAAAGTATTGAAGGATGGATATATCCAGACACATATTTTTTTCAATATGGTGCCAGTGATAAGCAACTACTGAGAAGAGCAGTAATGCTCCAGAAAAAATCTTTAAATGATGCTTGGGAAAAAAGGAGTGCAGATACAAAATTAAATTCTCCGATTGAAGCTCTGAATCTAGCTTCAATAATAGAAAAAGAAACTCAATATGAACCAGATAGAAAAATGGTTTCTGCCGTTTTTCATAACAGACTTGCAATGAACATGAGACTTCAGTCAGATCCAACAATTATTTATGGTTTAGGCAGTAATTTTGACGGAAATTTACAAAAAAAACATCTTAAAACTGACTCCTCTTATAATAGTTACATGCGTTTTGGACTTCCTCCAACACCTATTTCCAATCCTGGGCGATTAGCACTGCTGGCTGCTGTAAATCCTGCAAAGACCAAAGCTCTTTATTTCGTTGCTAAAGGTGACGGAACATCTTTTTTTAGCAGAAATTTCCAGCAACATAAAAGAGCAGTCAATTACTATCAAAAAGGAATTGGCTCTCCGCCAGGACAAAGAGTAAGGTTTGAATAAAAAAAATACAAATAAACTTCCAAATATGGGTAAATTGTTAATATTTGAAGGTTTAGATGGTTCAGGGAAGTCAACCCAAATATCATTACTGAGTAACTATTTGAGAAAACTCGGTCTTGAGGTTGTTGTTACAAGAGAGCCAGGTGGAACAAATTTAGCTGAAAGCCTAAGAAATTTGATGTTAAATNAGCAAATGGACGGCACCACTGAAACANTAGTAGCTTTTGCAGCTAGAAATGATCANGTTAATGAGTTTATAAAACCAAACTTATTNATGGGAAGGTGGGTTTTATGTGATAGNTTTTCTGATTCGACAAGAGCATATCAAGGTGCTGGAAGGGGAGTATCGCTTGATTTAATCAATCTTCTCTCAGAAAAAATTGAACAAAATTTATATATACACAGAGTTATTTTTTTTGATATTTCTGCTGATGTGTCTAAGAAAAGAATAGCATTAAGAAATTCAAAACCCGACCGATTTGAATTAGAAAATCACGATTTTTTTCATAGGGTTAGAGAGGGTTTTAAAAAAGCAGCTAAAGAACGTGGCGAAAAAGCTTTATGGTTGAAAGGGGATCTTTCTGAAGATGAAATTTTTGACCTTATAAAAACATCGGTCCTATAGATAACAGAAAAAATATGCAAGAAAATTGGCCTAAATGTTGGAATAGTCATATAAAAAAAAATATACCTGACTTACCTCCGGTTATGCTTTTCATTGCTCCAGTAGGTTTGCACCTTAACGAATTTGTAAATAAGTTAGCCAGAAATGTCTTATGTTCAGAAACTGATGATTTATTTTCCTCTTGCGATTCTTGTCCATCTTGTCAATGGTGCTTTAACGGTCATCATCCGGACATTAAAATTATTAAGCCAACTGACACAAAAGACAATGAAATAAAAAAACCTTCAGAAAAAGGTGAGATAAAAATTAATCAGATAAGGCAAATCTCAAATTTTATTCATCTCTCATCTCACCAAAGCGGATCTAGAATAGTATGTATTGGTCCTGCTGAAAAATTAAATTATCCAGCGTCTAATGCTCTTTTAAAGACATTAGAAGAACCACCTGAAAAAATGCACTTTCTTTTTTTTGCTCACAGTTTGAAAGGTTTGGCTTCAACAATGCTTTCTAGGTGTAGAAAAATATTTTTACCATTTGATAGAGCTATTTCGTACAAAAATTACCACAGTGAAAACGAGGTTTTAAAATGGCTTTTACCACTTTTAAGGATGCAAGATAAGATTGATCCTTGTTTATGGGCAAAAAAAGCTGGTAAAACTCCTCCACATGAAACCATACTTATTTTAATAATGTGGATGACGGATATATCAAGAATCAATATTGGGTTAAAATCAGTTTGCTTCCCTGAGGAAAGTGACAGTACGAAAGGCATTAGTGATAATTTGCACAACTTAACAAACTGGGTTGAGGCAACTGTTAAAATCCAAGATATGATTGAATACTCCAATCATCCTCTTAATTTAACTCTTTTTTATGAATCGATTTTTTATGAATACCAAAATGGATTTAATTGAATATGCAGATTCTCACTGTCACCTTAATTATGATGGGTTAAATGACAAAACAACTGCTGTGTTATCAAGAATGCGGGAATCTAACGTAAATCAAGCACTGAATGTTTGCACAACACTTGAGGAGTCTGAGGCTGTATTAGGATTAGCAATTAAACATGATTTTTTATATGCTTCAGTTGGAGTTCATCCAGATAATGATAAAAATCGAGAACCTTCAATTAAAGACTTAGTCTCCAGAGGCGCTCACAAAAAAATTGTTGCGATTGGAGAAACAGGACTAGATTACTTTAGGTTAAAAGGAGATTTGGAGTGGCAACGATCCAGATTTAGACGGCATATCAGGGCAGCCAGAGAATTAAACAAACCATTAATCATCCACACAAGAAGTGCTCCTGAGGACACAATTAGAATTTTAAGTGAAGAGAATGCCAAAGATGTTGGAGGAGTTATGCATTGTTTTACAGAAAACCTAGAAGTAGCCAAAAAATCCATTGATATGAATTTTTTGATTTCAATTTCTGGAATTGTGACTTTTAAAAAGGCTGAACAAGTCCAACATGTTGCTAAAAATGTTGATTTAAGCGATATGATGATTGAGACTGACTCACCATTTTTAGCACCTGTGCCATTTAGAGGAAAGACAAACGAACCAGCATATGTAGTGCATGTTGCAAAAAAAATAGCTGATTTGAAAGATGTACCAGTCAAACAAGTAGCAGATATTACTACGAGGAATTTCAAAAGTTTTATTAATATATCTTGAAATCCTTACTCATGGTTATCACAACGTCGTATAATATGTATTATGTTAACTTTGAATACAAATAAGCTCAAAATTCTTAAAGATTATCTAGGTTTGTATTTAGTTGATCACGGGTTCGTAAGAGCCATTTACCCTAATCTCCACTCTATTGACAACAAAATGTACAGATCAAGCCAACCTAGCCCAAAACAGCTCAAAGGACTTAAAAAAAAATATGGGATAAGGACAGTAATTAATTTGCGAGGTGAAAATGGCCTTTCAGCATATGCTTTTGAAAATGCAACATGTAAGAAACTAGAATTAGATTTAATAAACTTCAGGGCTTATTCGAGAAATCCTCCAGAATTCCATGAAGTTAAAACCTTAATTAGATTATTCAAAACTATAAAATATCCAGCATTAATGCACTGCAAATCTGGTTCCGATCGAACCGGTGTTGTTGCTACACTATACAGAATTTTACATTTAAACGAGTCTGTTGAACTAGCATTGAAAAAAGAATTAAATTGGAAATTTGGTCATATAAAAAGCTCACATACTGGAGTGTTAGATTACTTTTTTAATCAATATCTGCTAGAAAATAGAGTCGAACCTAAATCATTTCTGGATTGGGTAGAAAACTACGATCATGTCTCTTTGAAACAAAAATTTAGATCATCTGGTTGGGCGACCTTTATCGTTGACAAAATATTAAGGCGCGAGTGAAAAAAGATAAAAAATATCTTTTTTATAGATTATTTCGTTATGTAACACCATACAAATCTGCAATAGTGATTTCAGTTTTTGCTATGGTTGCCATCGCCATTTTCGAACCAATGGTACCAGCCCTTTTAACACCGCTTATAGATGAGAATTTAATCAAGAATAGTTCTGAAAGTTCTTGGAAAATCCCACTATTTTTAATTATAATATTTATTTTTAAAGGTTTAGCTGAGTACATTGCAAATGTTTCCAGTCAATGGATAGCCAATAAAGCTATTTCGGAAATTAGACAAGATGTATTTGAACATCAACTACTGTTACCGTTAAAAACTCATCAGAATGAAACTCCAGGAAGAATTACATCCAGATTTCTATATGATATTCCTCAAATTTCCGCTTCACTTTCCAGTGCTTGGATAATTCTAATCAGAGACTCCCTCGTATTATTTGCTCTTACTTCATATTTATTCTATATTTCGTGGACTTTGACAATCATTATGCTGTTGGTTGCTCCACCAATTGCTTTTTTGATTAACAATGTTGGTAAAAAAATGAGAAGTTCAAATGTAGAAATTCAAGAGGCTACTGGTGAATTGGCAAAAGCTATTGATCAATCAATCAAAGGAATTAGAGAAATCAAACTATATGGAAATGAAAAGCAACAAAATCTTACTTTTAAGCAAGTCTCTGAATACATAAGAAAAAAGACAATGCATGTTGTGAAACTCTCTGCGGCAAATGTTCCTACAGTTCAGGTTTTAGCCGCTTTAGCAGTAACAGTTGTTATATATGTTGCCACCCTTTTATCTGAACAAAACGAGTTGACCCCTGGTCAATTCGTTTCCTTTATCGCTGCCATGTCCCTACTTTTTGAACCTATACGGCGCCTAACGGGCGTTAACTCAGTGATACAGAAAGGAATTGCTGCATCAAAAAGTATTTTTAATTTGCTTGATTTGGAACAAGAAAAAACAAATGGAAATAAAAATTCATTGATGAAAGCCACTTTTGTTTTTCAAAATTCAGATTCACCCCTTATATCATTCAAAAATGTTGTTTTTAAGTATACTAATCAAGATGAACTTGCACTGAATAACGTCACATTTGAAATATTTAGAAATGAATCAATTGGTGTTGTTGGCAGGTCAGGATCTGGGAAATCGACTATTTTCAATTTATTGTCTGGGTTTTACAAAATCTCTGATGGCCAAATTAAGATTAACTCAAAAAACATAGAGGTAATTCCTCTTAAAATCCTTCGAAAAAACATTTCTTGGGTTGGTCAGCCAGTAGTATTGTTTGACGATTCAGTAAAATCAAATATATTAGTTGGAAATCCTAATGCAACTGATGACGAAATTCTACGTGCTCTTGATGCTTCTAATTCAAAAGAGTTTGTTGAAAAGCTAAAAAATAAAATAAACTTCAGTATTGGACCAAATGGTGCACTCTTGTCCGGAGGTCAATGCCAAAGGCTTGCAATTGCTAGGTCTCTAGTGCGCAACGCACCAATCTTTTTGTTTGACGAAGCTACTTCAGCTCTCGATTCCAGATCAGAGAATTTAATACATAATGCAATTACAAAAACCAAAAGAGATAAAACTATCATTACTATTGCTCATCGAATTTCAACAATCAAGGAATGTGATCGAATATTTGTTTTTGATTCCGGTAGATTAATTCAAATCGGAAATCACAATGATTTAATTCAACAAGATGGTATGTATAGAGAACTAGTATCTGCCTCAGAAGGAAAAATTAACTATCGGCCAAAATAGTTTTGTAAACAAATATGTTGCCTTCCGACATTTTTTTCAATGAAAATTTCTGTTTTGCTATTTTGTTCCCCATGATTCCAAATGAACTTCTTAATTTTGAGTCAAGTAATAATTTTTTTATTGATTCTTTTAATTTTTTTTGATCGTTAGGGGGAACCAAAAAACCGTTGACATTATTTTTTATAACTTCCGGAATACCACCGACATTTGTAGCAACCACCGGCACTTTAGCAGATGAAGCTTGGAGAAGAGATACTCCCAGACCCTCTTTCTCAGCAGGATGCACCACGAGATCTAAAGCACCAAGATGATTTTCTAAATCTTTAACAAAGCCCATAAAATGAATATTTTTTTGAATGTTTAATTTATAAACTAATTTCTTGACATCATAGAATAATGGACCCTGTCCATAAAGCAAAACGTGTATATTTTTAAATTCTGATAGCAAATCATTAATAACTAATACTAATTGTTTATGACCTTTTCGTTTGATAAATTGAGCTATCATTCCAATCAAAATTGACTCGGAATCAAGTTGTAAATTTTTTTTAAAAACCTCCTTGTCAATGTTTTGTGAAAATAAATCATTTTCAACTGCACTTCTAATACAAATAATTTTCTTTGAATCTATTCCTTGATTCACAAGAACCCTTTTGATACCAGCTGATATTGTTATGATTTTTTTATATAGTCCGTACTTCGGATAAAGGAATATTTTTTTTTCTTTATTATCAACTCTTCTGGTAAGCACACANGGNATATTGCAAATTTTAGCAGATAGCCCTCCAATNATTTCCGCTATCCTTCTGCTGTGTAAATGAATTATGTCAGGATTTTCTTTTTTTATAATTTTTATTATTTTTACGATCAAAAAGAAATCTAAATCGCTTTTCATCGTTAAACCGTATACTTCTGAGTACGGCATAGCCTTTTCTATGAGATCTGAATTATCTGAACATACCAAAACGTTCTCTACATTATGAGAACTAAGTTCCCTAATTAAGTAAAAAACTTGAAGAGCACCNCCATAGAAATTTCTTCCACCTTCTATATGTAAAATTTTCATTCGCATTTAGGCCACTTAATACAGNAATCAAAAATACAAATTATGTACATGATAAGTAAATTTATATATAAAAAAATTTTTAAAACTNCCATTTCAATTTACCTGATNTAAGTTTTCAAGTTCCTTTAATACAGTCTCTGGATAAATTTCATTNATACAACTTGTAGNAGATTTATGATTAGATTGACCAATAAANGAATTATACTTATTGTTTATCCAAATCACTTTTGTAGAGGGAAATACTGGATCAANATACGGACATGTTGCTCCAAAGAGCGCGATTGTTTTTTTCNTAAGAGAAACACTCATATGTGTCAAACCTGTGTCAACACCAATTAGGAACTTAGACAAGTTTATTATTTCAGCAGCCTCCATTAATGTAGTTCTTCCCACATAAGATTCTGCTTTATTTTTTAGTATATCTANTAGCATTTCTTGCTCATNATTGTTAGCTTTTCCCAACACGATACACTTTAATTGATATTTTTCGATTAATGACTCNACAAGGCTGTTCCAACGAGAATTGATCCAATGTTTTTCAGGTCTAGTTGTGAAGGGAGCAATAACAAAAAAATTTGTTTTTTTTTCAAAATTAAATTTTGCTAAAACCCTTTTATGATATTGTTTAGAAATATTAAATCTTGGAAAAAAATTATCATCCTTAAGGTCTAACACTTTTGCCAATTTGAAATACTCAGAACTTATTCTCCTCGAAGAATGATCTCGAATTAATATTCTATCCGCAAAAAGAAAACCACAAAATTCAGATCCNAAACTTACCCTCTNAGTCGCACAACTAAAACGAGTAAAAATGTTTGTCCTTAGTAAACCTTGCAAATCAATGACAAGGTCATATTGAATTTTTCTTAATTTTTTTATGAACAAATAAAATTCAACGATGAATTCAANAAAATTTTTTCTTGATATTAAAGCTGTCCAGTTCTCTTTTGGCCATTGAATTACCTTATCAATCAGNTGATCATTTNTTACNAGTTCACGGTACCTTTCATCAACCAACCACGTTATCTCAGATTTTGGAAAAGTCTTCTTTAGCGCCAAAACAATTGGGAGAGAAAATATTATGTCCCCGATTGAGGACGTTCTTATCAAAAGAATTTTGATTTGATGTATCCTTATTTAAATAGATTACTTACCATAAANTAAATTGAAAAAAAATATCTCGATTTTTTTTGTTTCGTCCTCACTTCAAGTTTTGGCNGCTCAATGTATCGCTGAAAATTTTGACAATGATCGTGAACTCATATTAGTNCTTTATAAAAAAAATTTGGATAGTATTGTTAAANATAATNTTTGGGCAAAACACTTTTATATGCCTTGGCCAAGGCATGATCCAGATACCGGTTTTTTTGGTGTTCACAGAAGACTCATTAAAAATTTATTACTCCTTGANCATATANTTGATGGTTGTCAATCACTGTATTTATACTCTGCCGTTTATGATACAGAAGCTATAAATTATTTCGTATCCTTTTTTCAAAAAAAAATTGGGGATTCTAATTTTAGTGCTCGTATTCTTCCTGATGGTATTATAAGCACCCAAAGAAATAATCTAACTTTTACTAAACGNATTTTAAAAAAAACTCGGAATCTAAGGTATCTTTTTAACAGAAATCTTATTTATACTCACTTCACGGGTGACAGGATAGGATCAGATGCTAAATTTGTTGATAAAATTTATGTGTTAAATGGTATGCCCCATCAATACGATGCAAAAAAAGTTACCATACTACCTCCATTATTTAAGAAATCTAAAAATGTAGCCAAAACATCTATATCAAATGGCTTGGTTATTGGTCAGCCTCTAAAGGGCTTTAAAATAATGTCTCAGAAAAATATATACCTTACGTCAACTACTATTTCACAGTGGCTAAATGAAAAACAAGTATCTCGTATNTACTACAAAAAACACCCAAAAGACNCATTAAATACACTCAATAATGAAAAATACCTTATTTTGCCAGATGAACTGTTGATTGAGGAGCATTTAGCTAGTAATTATTTTGATTATATAGTAGGTGTTAATTCTACTGTCCTTTTGTTAGCCAAACAAATTTGTTCAACAAATACAAATGTGATTTCATTTGGAATTAATAAAATTAATTTTAAAAATAAATCTGATGAGCTAGCAACAATAAAATTATTCAAAGATTTTAACATCCAGATGAAGAAAATTTAACAACCTAAGTTTAAATGTAAGAGCATTTTTTTACAAAGAAAGAATTAAGAAATACCTTAACATTTTAATGCGCTCATATTTTCATTTTTTCTTTGCTAAAGTAAAAAAATTAGCCTCGTCATAACTAAAATCAATAATTGAAAAATTACACCAATACAACATTTTTTTTATTAAACTCTCATCAAAAACATGATGATGCAAACCTCTAATATCAATATTGTTTCTCCCTCTTAAGATAAAATCTTCTAAGGAGCCAGATTCTTTATCTAACTCAAAATCATGTAATTCAATTATCTCATCTAGATGAGTTAAATCTGATTCATCAATATCATTTTCAAAATCTTTTAAAATATGATCAAATTTCGTGAACTTTCGATTTCTGTCAAAATTATTACACTTATTTGGTAAAACAAGTATTAAATATGCATTATCTTTAATAACTCTCTTCCACTCTTTCAAGGCTTTAAGTGGATTCGCAATATGCTCAAGGCAGTGTGATGATGACAAAAAATCATAAGTCGAATTGTTTATCCTGCTTAGGTTTGTTGCGTCACTGATATATTGAACACCTCTTTTATGCAAGAAATATTGAAAATTTCCAGTATCTTTAAGGTTTTTTTCCCATAAGGTCGAGGTTGAAAAATTTATTCCATCTAATTTATAGGCATGATGATAAATTGGACATTTTTTTTTAAAAACTTTGCTTGGTCCCCCTATCTCTAAACCATACATGTTGCAAACTGCAGATTTATATTTTTGATAATTGGCTAATTTTTTTTTTCGGTGACGAAATGTATATACAGGCTCGTAAAAGTTTTTAGAAATAAAAGTTTTAATATTCATACATTTTTTTATACAAGTATTGACTCAAGACAAGAAATTAATTTCTTTGTAGTTACTAAGGGATGATAATGCGATCTAACTTCTCTTGCCCTGTCTTGAATAATTTCAGAATTATATCCCGCTTCAATTGCTTCGTTAAGAACAATTTCCCATTCATAAATTGAGGATGCAATATTTCTTGAAATTTCAGGGGCATCTCTATATTCAGGAGTTGGTGAGCAGACAGTCGGTATACCAAAAAAACCTGCTTCTATAATTTTTAGCGCTGATTTAGCATTATTAAAAGTTGTATTTTCAAGAGGAGCTAGATTGATAAAGGCTCTTGAAACGGCATTAGGATATTTGCTGAAGTGAATTTTTTTTTGTCTCATAGCTTTTGTATTTAATACTAGAGGTAAATTACCTTTCCCAACAAAGACAAAAACGATATTCTTATGTTTATTTAAAATTTTTAAGAGTGGTTCTGTAATTAAAGCTAGATCAAGATCATGTGTCCTTGTGCCACTGAAGTAATTTAGTTGTAGTTGTTTCTTGTCTAAAGATCTGCCATCTTCGATCTTAATTTGATTTTTTTTTAGCCATGAAAAATGCCAACTGTTATTCATAACAATTATATTTTTCGTGGGTTTGATAATTTTTGAAATAATATCTGCAAGAAATGAGGTCGAAGTAATAACTCCGTTAATCAATTCAATTGCTTGTAAGTGATTTTGAATTCTATTAATGGATTGTTTCAACGTCTCGATGCCAATCTTTACAGAAGGCCGATCAGCAGCATGTTGGACAGAAAAAATTAAATCATCAAAATCACCAAAAATTGGTATGTTGTGACTTTTTAATATCTTTACAGCATTAATAAAAGTGGAGTTTAAGCTCGGACGATGAATAATAGCTACATCCCAGCATTTATCTGTAAATGGATTACTAAGGTCTAACAGATGTTTGATTCCAACCTTATGGCCTAATTCAATAGCTGAAATTGCTGGATTATGAAGTCTATAAATAAATGATGGGTCTCTAAAAGGATCCATTTTATGCCT
>NHCU01000078.1 GCA_002167365.1 Betaproteobacteria bacterium TMED41
TATGTTATGAAAATAATTTGATTTGGTGGTGGAGGAGGCAAATGAATGCAAGCACCAAAATATGGGACTAAAAAAAATTGAGTAATTTTTTTTTCTTCATTAAACTCCAAAGGAACAATAAAGCCGGGAATTCTAATAGCTTTGTTGTTCATTTCAGCTATGACCTCCATAGATGTTAGTGCACGTTGATATTCGTCCTGAATAGATTTTGGCAAATTTCGTAATTCATCAAGGATTTCATCTCCCTCAGAACCTTCATCTGTGTTCATTAAATAATCAGGCGGGTTTGATAAAGAATAAAAGTCTTTTTTTGGCATCAAATCTAACCATTTAACAGTTTTAAAGCTTGATTTTGGTAATGATGAGGATTTAGGCTTTGATTTTTGTTGTGACTCAGGTAAGTTAATTTTAGGGTGAACTGTATGTTCCGGCACATTTTCTTTAATATTAAGTGTCTGAGCAACAACTTCTGTGCATAACATATAAATACTAGAAAATAATAATAATTTGGCTCTTATTTGCATTGCAATTAAATTGTTGTGAAGTTTTAATTTTATTAATTCATATTGTACTATTTTGTCCTAAAAACTTTGACATAAACTAACCAGAATATTATGGGAATTAGTTTCTTTAATGTAACATTCAGTTATCCTAGCCGATCAGAACAAGCTATTCTTAACGTTCCAGAGTGGCAAATACACGCAGGTGAGCATGTTTTGATACAGGGTCCTTCTGGGTCAGGAAAAACTACTTTTTTAAAACTTATAGCTGGTTTGCTACGGCCTGGGACAGGCGCAATTAAAATTTTGGGCGAGCGAATAGACAAGATGTCCAACTCAGAGTGTGATTTTTTCAGAGCCAGAAACATTGGATATGTTTTTCAAAATTTCAATTTGATACCATATCTAAATGTCATTGATAATATTCGTTTAGCTGCGAAGTTCGCAAACACAGCAGAAGATTACAATGTTGATAATGAAATCTGTAACCTACTGACAACTTTGAATGTTGAAAAAAATGATTGGGAATTAAGTACACGCTATCTAAGTTACGGTCAAATACAAAGAGTGGCAATTGCTAGGGCTATGATTAATCGCCCTAAAATAATTATTGCAGATGAGCCGACATCATCCTTGGATGCCTCAAATAAAAAAGTTTTTCTTGATTTGCTTATGTCATTGGTTATAAAGCATAAAATTTCATTGGTGCTCGTGAGTCACGATCAGTCCTTGTCGTCTTATTTTGGACGAGTTGAATCATTTTCAGACATTAATATTATGAAAAAAAATTCACAATGTTTATAAAGTTAGCTTTTAAGAGTTTGCTTGATCGTAAAGGGTCAGTTTTGTTATCCCTTATCGCTATGACTGTAAGTATCTTTGTTTTGTTGAGTGTCGAACACATAAGATTTCATACCAAAGAAAGCTTTTCAAGCACATTATCTGGGGTAGACTTGGTTGTAGGTGCAAAAACAGGTGATCTTAATTTATTACTGTATTCCATCTTCAGAATTGGAAAACCAACTAATAATATTAGTTGGCATTCCTTTAAAACATTTGCAAAGAGCCCAAAAGTAAATTGGGTGGTCCCATTATCACTTGGTGATTCTCACAAAGGGTATCCAGTACTTGGAACAAATAACGATTATTTCAGACACTACAGTTATGGTGAGAAAAACAAATTAATTTTTAAGAAGGGTCGTGTTTTTATTGAATTATTTGATGTGGTTTTAGGCTCGGAAATAGCCAGAAAATTGAACTATCAAATTGGAGATAATTTAGTAATATCACATGGGATTTCTAGAATAAGTTTTGTCACTCACGATGATATGCCTTTCAAAATTGTGGGGATTCTTAATCCCACTGGAACTCCAGTAGACCGAACTTTGCATGTAAGCCTAAGAGCTATTGAAGCAATTCATGATGATGTAAAATATAACAGCCAAGACAAAAAGGATTTGATCACTGAAAAAAAAACAGATAATCAAGAACTAGTCCCACAAAGCATAAGTGCATTTATGATTGGTTTAAAGTCAAAAATTACGACTTTTCAATTTCAAAGAGAGATCAATAATTATCCAAATGAGTCATTATTAGCAGTTTTGCCAGGAGTTGTATTGTCGGAACTATGGCAAATCATGGGGCTAGTTGAAAATTCTCTTCTTTTGATTTCTGTACTAATTTTTTTATCAGCTTGTTTAGGAGTAAGTGCAATCCTCCTCTCATCCATAAGGGAGAGAATTCGAGAAATACATCTTCTTCGTGCTATTGGAGCATCTCCAATCTTTATATTTATGATCTTGGAATCGGAGGCGTTAATAATCACGCTAGCAAGTATAGTTATTGCAATTTTTTTAGCATCTGTTGCTTTATATTTTGGGCAAAGTTTTTTAGTGTCTCAACTTGGCCTTAACATTGGAAATACTTTTTTTTCAGAACTCAGTTTATTAACATTAGGAACAATAACGTTGACCTCGCTTATCGTTTCTCTTGTGCCTGCAGTTTATGCATATTTTCAAAGTAATAAATGAGCAATACATATCCACCTTAGGCCAAATTACCAGCTTAGTAGAATTAAAAATTATTGGGGAGAGAACAAAAATAATTATCTGGCATTAGTAATTTTCTTTGTCACATACTTTGCATATGCAATGCATCTCTAGTTGTGGTTTTATTAGGAGAAAATTTTCTTCTTCAACTTTTTGTTTTATTTTCTTTATAACTGCAATGTCAATACTAATTTCACTGACTTTATTGCACTCTTTGCATACCAAAAACTGTGGCATTGAATGAGAATGATTACATGTAATATGAGCACATGCGATATATTTGTTAGCAAGGTTCAACTTGTGCACTAAATTTTCATCCTCTAAAAAATCCAAAATTCTATAAACCGACATTGTCGGAATCGATACTTTCGAATTCTTTTTAAAAAGGTCTGCAATTTCATATGCTGAGAGTGCTTTTTTTGATTTTAGTAATTCTTGTAAGATTTTTTTCCTTTTGGGAGTGAGCCTTGAACAATTTTCTTTACATTGTCTTTCAGCATACTCCAAAACATTTTCGACTTTGTCCATATAAGATTACCTAAAAAATACCTTATTCTGGTCTTTGTTTAAAAGTTCTTGTCCTTGACCATTAGTTCTCACCCACTGAACATTTATTTGCTGTATTTCTGGAAATTGCTTGAAGAGTAGGACCTCTACTACTGTAAGATTATTTAAGTTGTTGCAATTGAAGCCATAGAAAACTCTGACATCACTATGGGTGTCAATGTCCAAACGCTTATGATTTTCGTGTTTGTGAGTGTGTTTTTTGTTTTCATTGCCTGTTAGCATAAGAATTTTTTCATTTTCGCAAGAACCGCCTTTAAATGCAAAAACATTTTTCCAATTTTTGAGGATACCTGATGCGATATCTAAAGCCTTTTTTTGACGACTATTTTTTGGTTTTTCCTCAAATCCGACAATGTCCATGAGAGGAGTTTTTAACTCTATGTTGAGCAATTTATTTTCAAATGCGATGTTAAGGTTTGAAATACCATGGATGTGGGGCTTTTGAGAAGACACTGCAAAGGATTTTGTAAAAAATAAAAGTAAAAATGAAAAAACAAAAGCATAAGTTTTTTTTGAAAATGAAATCATTTTTTATGTTTTTTTTCTCATAGATTTTTATTTTATATTAAAAAACCCCGAGAAATGCATTGAATTATTATTTTAGAATGTTATGATACAACATATCATTTAATAAGTAAATTCATAGGCCGACAATTAATGAAAACAACAATCTATCAATTCTCTTTTATTTTTTTCTCGTTTTTTTTACTATCTAATGCTTTTTCGCAGTCTAGTAAAATAACTTTAGCGAGTAATTTTGACTCCATCATTGTTACTGATGAAGCAATAGTTGATTCTGGCGTCAAACCATTTGACGTACTAAATGAATCAGATTTTGAACTAATTCAAAAAAATAATATCAGCGATAGTCTAGATGGAGTCCTAGGAATTTCTTCAACAAAATTTGGCCCAAATTCCTCTAGACCAATTATTAGAGGTCAGGACGGCGACAGAGTGCGTTTTAACGAAAATGGCACCTTAGTTCAAGACTGGTCTGCGAGCAGTTTTGATCACGCTGTTCCAATAGATCCCAACTCACTCAAGCAAATTGAAATCATTAGAGGGCCAGCAGCAATCATGTTTGGAGGCAATGCAGTGGGAGGATTAATCAACTTCGTCAACAATCGCATACCAACAAATATTTTTGAAAAATTTAGTGGAGGCGCCGGACTTAGTTTTGACGTCGAACAGAATGAGAACTCTGGCTTCTTTAATATAAATAACGGAGATGGACAAGGTTTTTCTTGGAATCTTGGTGGTTCAATTTTAGACAAAGGCCTAACCAAAACTCCTACTTTCACAGACAATGGTGAGGAACCCGTTACTGGCGATAATGTTCGGAATTCAAAAGTAGAAACTCAATCTATCGGTGGTGGATTCTCAGTTAAAAATGGTAGTCGTTTAATTGGTCTCTCTGTAGATAATTACCAAACAGAATATGGTGTTCCGAAAGAAATCAATCATATTCTAGACCTGAACAAAACTTCGGTTTCCTTTTTGTTTGACGAAATGCTTGATTTAGGAATATTTCAAAGGTTGAGAGCCAAAGTCAAATACACGGATTACGAGCATGACGAATTTGACGCAAATGTGAAAGAAACCACTTTCAAAAGAGACAGTACTAATGCAAGGATAGAAATTTTTACTTCAGCCGAAAATGGTTTAAAGGGCATATTGGGTTTAGAATTATTAAACTCCAAAAACCCAGTTATTGCATACGGTGAGGAAGAAGAGGAAGAAGAAGAAGAAGAGGAAGGGCATGAGGAGCATGCTAGCCTAGGACCTATTCCTACTACAAAAAATAAATCTATAGGTATGTTTGCTTATCAATACAAAAAAACAGGCAACAGGCTCTTCGAATTTGGGGCTAGAGTAGATAGTGTTGATGTTGAGTCAGATCATGTTCATGAGATTGAAGAATATGGGGACTTTGCCACAGCTGGTGAGGTTCATGAGGAGACTGGGCTTGATAAAAGTTTTACACCTACATCAGTATCTTTTGGAATTACTCAAGACTTAAGCTCACAACTTAAAGTTCATGGCTCTGCAAGCTATGTAGAACGGGCTCCTTCAAGCTTTGAACTGTTTACTGGTGGGGTTCACCATACTACAGGGCTTTATGAAAGGGGTAATACTAATTTAAACAAAGAAAAAGGNAATCATTATGACCTTGGGTTATCCTTTGAGAAGAACNAANTAAAAATACGGGGAAATATTTTCTACAGTGATTACAAAAACTATATAACTCTTATTAAAAGTAATAATACTTTCTATTATGAAGGTCATCATCATGAAGAGGAAGAAGAAGAGGGNCACGAGGAGGAAATTGAGGCTCTTGACGTGTACGATTTCACAGGAGTAGAATCTGAATTCAAAGGGATTGAATTTTCTATTGAAAGAAGAATTATGCTTGATCGGTTTTCATTTACACCAACTCTTTTGTATGACCACGTCATTGGAAAAAGAAAAAATTCTTCCGATTATCTCCCNCGCTTGACACCNAAAAGAATCAGTTTTATTGCAACTATTTCTGGTGATAATTGGTTTGTGAGGCCCGAGTTTCGTTATGTTTATTCTGGAAACAAGGGACTCGGAGAGTCCACAAAAACAAAAGGCTATAAACTCTTTAATTTATATTCTCAGTACCAATATGAAAACGATTGGATAGTCTTTCTCAAAGGGAATAATTTGACAAACGAACTTGCTTATTCTGCAACTACAGTAGAGGAAGTTCGCTACTTCAATCCTCTTCCTGGAAGGTCTGTTCTCTTAGGCGTAAAGAAANATTTTTAATAAATGCTAAACANACAAGCTATAGCTGATAAATCTGCCATTGNGCTATCAGTCCTTTGCGCATTGCACTGTCTGCTATTACCAGTTGCAATTATTTTATACCCTCACTCTGTCACGTTTTTGCCTGATGATGAGCTATTTCATTTTTCAATTCTATTAATTGTAATTCCCATTAGTATTTTCGCTCTTTATAAAGGGGCACAAATACATAGTAGTTCTTTTGTTTTTATTGTTGGATTGTCAGGATTAGCGACTTTAATTTTGGCACTTTTTTTCGGACACTCAATTCTTGGAGCTTATGGGGAAAAGATTTTTACTTTGATAGGATCGTTGATTGTCATATATGCTCACTTTAGAAATTTTTTAATTTGCAGGGAAAAAGACTGTTATTGCCATCCTGAAGTAGATTTATAAAAATATTATTGTTCATTTGGTTACTTATTTGTACTTTTGAAATTGTTTCTCCGGACGGGTGAATGTTAAACCCTCTGTTAACCCCTTGAAGTTTATTCAAGGGGTTTTTTTTGATTTATCGGTTACGGAATATAAAAGATGAGGGTTGTAAATTTTTTTTAAAAAACTGATTTTGAGGTGAATTTTCAAAATTATTAATCTCGGTATAATTAAAAAAATTACAAATATTTTTTTTCCGATAATTAACTTCAGTCATGAGTTTGAGAAAAGTTGNAAGTCACCAATAGACAGTTAGTTTAATTAATTTAAATTAAGGAATTTTTGTTTACAGCTATGAATAGATTAAAGATTGTTCTGTGAAAAGAAAACGACTTTGAAGAAGGTGGAAAAGTCGGGATCCTCATTTTGATGGTGTTTCTGGGTTAAAGGAATTTTATTTGTTAAAGGNTTCTAGTTTGACAGAATTTACCCTTTATTCCTCTCATACTGTTTGGAGTTTAGAAGAAGATTTTGTAAATTGGACAAAATCACAATCATTTCGGCTAGCTCATAAAGATGCGGGAAAAAATAGTAATATAGGACATCAAGTTTTCGAGGGATTCAAAGCTATTTCGCAATCAGGAATTTCTTGTGTGAGTGTATTTACTCACCAGTAATAAAACAAAAAGTAATGAACCATATTGANTTNAAAAAAAATTGAGTTGATTTTTTAACTTATAACACTTTGAAAAAAAATGCTTATTAAAAAACATTTAATTTTTTATGCTCTTTTTGTTAATCTGTATTCCAACTTATATCTAAATAGAGTATCCAGTTTGTATTGGGTAATGAGGGTAAATGTTTATTATCCTATGGACCAATGAATAAAAGATAATTAAAAAATGGCCTTACATAAAAAAATTTACTTTACCTCAAATCACTTGGTTTAAGAAATAGTTCTAGGGTGCTTTCCTTCTCTTCAATCCTTTCCCAAGGGTTATCAAAGCTAATTAGAGCTAGAGCGCATGTTGGAAATCTGGTTATTTTATGTTTTGAAAGTGTCTCTACGGCCTCATGAAGTCCAGGATTGTGACCCACAAGCATTACTACATTATTTTTTGAATCAAGATTTGCTAATAGCTTCATGATGAACTTTTTGTCCGCGTGGTAAAGACTTTTAGTGAACGTGATTGATTCAAAATTTCCAGGATAAAAATGTTTCAATGTTTCTTTCGTTCTTTGTGAGGAACTAGAAAGTACTAAGTCTATTTTTCTTGTTAAAGTTGCAAGGTAATTGCTCATTAATATGGCATCCATAACTCCTTTTTTTGCTAAGGGCCTATTAAAATCATCAAAAAAATGCTTATTCCATTTAGATTTAGCATGTCGCAAAAAAATAATTTGTTTCATAATTACCAAATTTTTTAGAGTATTTTTTATTTTTAGAAAGGTACTCAAGTATTGTGACTGATTTTGTTTTACTCAAAAAGAGGAGGGTTAATACAATAATAAACAAAGTAATGAACTTAATTACGTACCGGAAAATGCGTGTGTTTATACTTAAGCAGTTTACAATATGGTATCTAATAGGCACATTAAAATATGAAAAATTGTGGTTTTAGTTTTGAGACAAGTTATTTAAACTTACCAGAGCAGTTTTATACAAAGTTAAGAACAGATATTGTTGATTCGCCTGAAATGGTTATATTAAATCATACTCTTGCAGAGACAATGGGATTAGATTTTTCCGAATTAACGGATAGTGAAAAATCCGAACTTTTTTCAGGAAACAAGTTGCCAGTTGGTTCAATCCCTTTCGCCCAAGCGTATGCGGGCCATCAGTTTGGGTATTTCTCAATTCTTGGTGATGGAAGAGCTCACCTTTTAGGGGAACACATTACTGCTGGTGGATTAAGGTTTGATATTCAATTTAAGGGATCAGGTCGCACACCATATTCTCGGGGTGGAGATGGCAAGGCAGCTTTGGGTCCTATGCTTCGTGAATACATTATTTCCGAGGCTTTATACCATTTGGACGTGCCAACAACTCGAAGTCTTGCAGTTGTTAAGACAGGTGAACAAGTTATCCGTCAATCTGTTCTATCAGGTGCAATTTTGACCCGAGTAGCAAGCTCTCATTTACGTGTAGGAACATTCGAATATGCGGCTAATCAACTAGACAAAAAAGCTCTTGAATTACTCATGAACTACACAATTGAGCGTCATTACCCTGAAATCCTTGAAAATACTAATAAGGCTTTAAGTTTAATTAAAGCTGTAATGGAAAAACAGGCTGAACTAATTGTCCATTGGATGCGTGTTGGATTCATACACGGTGTCATGAATACAGATAATATGACAGTCACTGGAGAGACAATTGATTATGGTCCTTGTGCTTTCATGGATAGATATGACCCTATGACTGTTTTTAGTTCAATCGACCGCATGGGTCGGTACGCTTATGCTAACCAAGCTAATATTGCACAATGGAATCTCGCTAGATTTGCCGAAACGCTATTACAATTTATAGATAACGATCTAAATAAAGCAGCAAACTTAGCCGAAGAAACTATTAACCAATTTTCGGAAATTTACTCCCGTAAATGGATTAGCATGATGAAAACTAAGTTGGGATTGTTTGGTTCGTACTCTGAGGATCAACAACTCGTTATTGACCTGCTTGACTGGATGAAAAAAAGTAAAGCTGATTATACGAATACTTTTTTCCTTCTTAGTCAATTAGAGATGCCAAATGGCAAACACTATGAACAAAATGAGTTTAAAGAATGGTATCTGCGTTGGCACAAAAGACTTAATAAAAACACTAAATCACTCAAGGAATCTTATCGGCTTATGCGAACCGTCAATCCAGTTGTAATACCACGTAATCACAATGTCGAAAGCGTCTTAGAAGCTGCAAATACAAATGACTTTAAGCCTTTTGTTGATTTTTTAGCTGTCCTTAAAAAACCATATATTGATCGTCCCTCTATTAAACCTTTTCAATNACTTCCTATACCAAGTAATANNATTTACCAAACATTTTGTGGAACATAATTTGAAAGTTGTGATTATTTTCAATAGTCTATTAATAAATTATTTTTGGCAATAAATCATGCAAAAACCATTTATTATGAGCACTAAAGTTTTTACCGGTCTTATTCTTGATAAGAAATATTTTTTTTGTCTGTTAACTCAAAAAAAAGGGTCTTATAAATATAAATCATATTTTAAGTGAAATAGTATTACATTTAAAATAAAGTATTGATAATGATGAAATGGTAATGACGAGAAGAACTTACGAGAAAGATGCAGAGAATATAGAGGTTGCAGATGACCTTAACAAACTTGTCAAAGACAAGCGCGAGTGTTGGAGAGTAAGTTCAAGTAAAGTAAGGAGAAGACAAAGACGATATGAAAACCGTTTGACTAAAGTACTTTTAGAACTTAAGAATTCTCAAAACAATTGAAAGTTCCAAATTGTTTCATTTATGTTTTATTTTTTNCAGTTTTCGTAGGGTGTTCAAAAGTAGATAAATGTTTACAATCTCAAATGCTTCTGTGGGAAACAATCCCAATAAAANCATATAAAAAATGTGCCAATCCTGAAATAGTTTACAAAGAAAAATTTATTCCAGGATATAAGAAAGTTTACCCTTTTCACGGNTGTGGTAATGAAGTTTACGATCCCTTNTTAGAATTTAAATTAGATGCATTAGAAAAGTGCATGAATAACTAATTTTTAAGTTTGTATAACTTGTATCTAGCAATCCCCCCCAGTGAACTTTTTGGACCTCTCATCTCCAATCCTTTCGCAAGGTAAATTTGGTCATTTAACCATGAATATTTTTCACTAGAGGTTTTGAACTCAAAATTCCCATACCAGTGCTTAAGACCATTATTGGGAGGAAATATGGATACACCCTGTTCAAAATTTTCATTAAGTTTCTCATCTGGGATTAAAATGGCCACGTACTCCATAATTGAAGGGGAATTGTCGTCCATTAAAANGTAACAGCGTAGATCTACTTTTAAACTTTTTTTTCTGAATGAAAATTTTTCNATGCATGATATAACTNTGNCTTTTGCGTCCCCTACATTAACTGTTCCTGAGTCCATATAATTGATTGCTTGAGCTTNTTCAACTACAGTGATTGGAGTTTTTAAACCGATCTGTANTTCTCCAACCTCTTCTACTTTTGGATTAGCAATCACTGAGGCTATGGGAAGTATCAAACAAAATAAAGTAAAATATGTACTTGAAGTAAAAAAATTTTTCACTGATAAAAACCTTAAAAATAAAAGAACTTTTAAAGTAGTATGTAAAAAAGATTAAGTCAATAAAAAANAGNTAGTTTATATAAAAAACCACANTTCATTAGTGTAATTTTTCAAAATAAAAACTAAACTCTTTGTCTGCTTACATAATGAGTTCTAATACTATGCAAACACTATTTTGCTTAGAATATTGGGTAAAATGAATAGATTATGATAAAAATTGCCATTATTGGAGCAGGATTATCTGGCTTGTCAGTTGCTCATTTGTTGAAAAAACATTCGGAAATTATACTTTTTGAGAAAGCTCGAGGTGTAAGCGGCCGGATGTCAACGAGAGAAGCACAACCATATTCTTTTGATCATGGGGCTCAATATTTCACAGCAAGATNAGAACCGTTTCAGAAGTTTATTCAACCTCTTTTAGCTGAAGGTGTTATAAAACGTTGGAATGCTCGATATGTAAAGTTTGATGCTAGTCAAATTGTTGAGCGTAAAAAATGGAGTGAAGAAGAACCCCGATATGTTGGGGTTCCTGGAATGAACAAAGTGGCCAAGTACTTAGCAAAAGGCCTCGACATTCACATCAATACTAAGATCGAATCACTCAAGCGTAAAAAAAAATGGGAGCTAANGGATGAAAAAGGAAAAACTTACAGAGAGTTCGATTGGGTCATTTCAACTGTACCTTCACCCCAAGTGAAAGAGTTATTCCCTCAAAACTTTAAATACTTCAAAGATATTGAAGCAATAGAAATGCTTGCAAGTTTTTCTTTGATGCTTGGGTTCGATAAATACATTCCGCTAGACTTTGAAGCAGCACATGTTAGAAATGCTGATTTAAGNTGGATTGCAGTAAATAGTCATAAGCCTGGTAGAAAAAATTTTTTTACACTTATGATTCATTCATCAAGCGCATTTGCAAACGCACACATTGATGATGATCGCGAGGAAATAATGCAACATCTTTTAAAAGAAACAAGTCGAATCATTGGTCATGATGTCAGTATTGCTGATCACAAAGCCATTCACGGTTGGCGTTATGCAAATACTACAAAAAAAAATAATGTTTCCATATTCCTTGATCACAATCAGAAACTTGCTGCGTGTGGAGACTGGTGCGCAGGAGGTCGTGTTGAAGCCAGTTTCATTTCAGCCTATGGTCTTTCAAATGCCATTAAACAAACTATACTCTGACAATTCGTGTTGTTGCGAAATGATAATTTTATTTTCTATAAATAAAAATTTTTAACGGAGTTGAGATTAAGAAAAAATCTAATAAATCAGCCACCCTATCAAATTTTGTAATTTATAAATTGATTAAATTTGATTAAAGTTTCAATAGCAACAAAAATTCATCAATGAAAAAAATACAAGCCAGTCATCATCATCAGGCTAGAAAACGTTGCGAGTCAAATAGAGTGATGTCGCTATTTATAATTTAATCTTTTCTATTGCTTCAAACATAGATTGGACTGGACATTCACTTTTGTGAAAGTTATGGTCTATATTACTCTTATTGTGACCAATTATTTTTGCTACCAAACCTTCTTTGATTTCGTTGCTTTTAAAAATATCAATCACTGTTTTTCTTATTGAGTGAAAAACATATTCATGATTGTAGCCAAGCTCTTTTTTGAGTCTAGTGAATCTTTTACCGAGTGCATTGCTCCTCATACCAAACTTATTTTTATTTTGCATTGCAACTAAAAAACCGTCGTTTCTTCGATTCATCATTTTTCCTATGAGAGATTGCAGGCTTGGATGAATGGGAATTGTTCTGTTTATGGTTGATGTTCTTGAGTTTCTAATATTAATACATGAATAACCATCCAATTGAACAATATCAGTTGTTTTGAGTTGACATATTTCCTCAATTCTTGCTGCAGTGTATGTGGCAAAAAATATTAAATCAGCTAGTTGATCGTCTTTTTTTATTTGTGCTAATTTGTGTAATTTTTTTATGTCATTAATACTGAACGCTTTTCTAGGAGAAATATTTTTTTTCACATTTATTTCTAATCTCGAGAAAGGGTTCTTGTTATTTATAGAAATTACTTTAGTTTCTGTGAGAAATTCCCAGTATTTGTGAACAAATCCGTAGTTTTTTAGTTTGGTCTTTGGAGTATTTTCATCATGGTTGATCATCATTAAGACCAAAGTTCGGCTGACGCATTCAAGGTTAGGAAAAATTTTGGAAACTCTTCTTAGTACCGTATCAGCCATCTGTTTAGTTTTATCATGAACTTGCCACTGTTCAAAAAAAGCATTTTTGTAAAGAAGAAAAGGAGTTTGATTTATGTGATTTGTGTCATAAGATTTATTCACACTCTCCTTGATTATATGTGACTGAGCATTATGTGGTTTATGGATGACTTCACTAAAACTTTTTTTCTTGAAGTTATTTTTTTTATGACTCGGAATAATTTGAGAAACAGTTTCTTTATACATACTCTGAGAGTGTTTTAATTCCTCGAATTGGCTTTTCCATTTCTTAACTAGTTCTAGTGATTTTGATTTTGCAATGCTGATATCACTAGTCTGGAGGGAACGTTTCAACTCTCTTTTTTTGAAATGAGCCTGTAAAGTCTTAGGAATACCAAGACGTACATAAAAACAACTACCTCTGAGTTGAAGGTGTGAGACCATTATTCAATCTTCCACAAAGTGTTACTTCAAAATTAATTCCTATATAAACTCGAAAAACTATCGAGATTGCATTTTTTTAGTTCATTAATTAATGATGATCTAGCAAATTTATATTGTTATTTTAATTGAAAATGTTTTTGTGTGATACAAATAGCCACCTATCTATTTGCCGGATTTTTCACAGATTGTTTTCCCTTGCCTAGTTTAGATACTTAATAAATTCAGGCTGTGAGCTGATTATGTTAGTGTTATTCATCACTGCATCTAACGATGATGGCCTAGAAGAAAGTATGATTTTTTGTGCTAAGTATGGACTTATAACAGTCTTCATATTTTTATCAAATAGTTTTCAGAGCGATACGACTAATTATTCATTAACAGAGTATGAATTTTTTTTAACAAAAATTGTAATATANAGTAATNTTAGTTTATATNTNANACNTAGNTTATCATAAAAACNNNAAATACTTTTTTCAAACAAACCACTAATNAGGACTTTCGTAAATGAATGTGAATAAATTTAATTTGTCTGATGGGACTTTTATAAGATACACCAAGCACGGTAATGGACCANTCCTCATTTTATTTCACACTTTCAGAAATAGACTTGAATATTCAAATTTTATTGTACCCAGAATCACAGATCACTATACTGTTTACTTGTTAGATTTGCCTGGTTTTGGAGAATCGCCAATTAACAAAAAAACTGTTTACAGCCAAACTTTCTTTACAAATTCTATTGTGAATTTTATCAATCATTTTCATTTGACTGATATTACACTAGCTGGAGAATCAATTGGAGGTGTTTTGCCAATAGCCATTGCTAATTTGATCCCTAGTAAAATTAAAAAAATTTTTTGTTTTAATCCTTACGATTATGATACTAAGTTTGCTGAGGGCATCAGGCGTGGCAATCTTTTCTCCAACTTCATTTTATTTCATGTTGGAATACCTTTCATAGGTGTTTTTTTTAATGCACTGGAAAATAAATTTATTTTAAAAAATATTCTTTACGGAGGATTTTATGACAAAAATAAATTACCTTCAGATTATTTGAATTTACTCACTACNGCTATGCAAAAAAGCGGGTATATTCACCACTTTAGAAGTGTTTTATTTAATATTAAAACCTGGACATGTTCCAAAACTATTTATGGAACTATTAATACACCANTCACATTAGTGTANGGTGAATTTGATTGGTCTGAGAAGAATGAAAGATTAGATACCCAAACAAAATTGAAATTAGATTCGCACATTACCCTAAAAAATTGCTCACATTTCTCATTTCTAGAAAAACCTGATGAAGTTGCTAAGATACTTTTGCAGAAAGACTGAGTTTGGTGATTTAAAAATAATTACTTTTATGAAAGTTAAATTTTAATAAATTTAATGNAAATTNATTAACAATTATGCTTGTCCAGCATTTNNAANTTTAAAAGTATAGTTTATTTACNGNAAAGCATTTTTGAGAGAATGTGAGTGAAGAATTAAATATTAATATTTTTTTGTCTTGATTTTAAATCCGATTAAAATTCTGTTTTTATGCTTTTCAAGTTAGCAAGGAAATAATCTCTGTTTCATTATTTGGGACTAGTGCATTTACTTGGGCATTAATTATTCCTTTAATTTGAGTTCTGATAGCAATCATAAGCTCTGCTACAAAGCCTGCTTCTTCAATCTCTGCAACTAATGCCTGACTTATTATTCCAGGGTTATTTTTAGAGCTATTAGAATTAATTGTTTTTGTTGCAATTTCAGTAATATTTGCCTGAGCTGAAGTTATGACTNTTTGTTGCTCAGAAATTTGTTTGAGCAACTCGTCTAATGCATCTAAAGCATCAGCAATTTCGGCTTCTGTTTTTAACCCTTCAGTAAATAAAATTTTTGGATCACCTGAAAATTGTCTTGTAGCAACAGATTGCAATTGAGAAAAATCTAACTTAGCTAAAACTGGAAAAGCTGAAACATTAATACTTCCATTTCCTCGAACAACAGGTTTATAAGCTTTGGTGTAATCTGGCTCGGTATTTTTCCAAGAAGTTATTGACGCGACTCCTGTTGAAAGGTCGTAGTCGTGGTTAGAGAATCTGACATACTCAAAATTCTTTAAAACATCAGAGCCATCAGATCCGATGTTATCTGTTATTTGAGCACTTGTTCCATTACCGGTTATGGTGTAATTACTTATAGCTCCTCTATAAATCGCATAGTCTACTCCACTAGCGCCATCTAAAGTATCGTCTCCACCATTACCGGTGATTTCGTTTTTTTGACTGTTACCAGTGATTGTGTCACCTTTAGCCCCACCTTTTGCATTCTCAATTACTGAGCTGAATGCTATCGCTAAATTATCTTCTCCNTCATACCATCCTTTATTGTAAGGTGAAGGATAACTTGCTGATTGTGCGATGCTGTCATAGGAGTTAAAAGTACTTTGCATTGCTGCTGATGAACTATCACCTTGAGATACATAATAAGNAATTTGATCACTTCTACTCCATTGACCAATACTACTAGCCGTNCCGCCATTCAAATTGATTCTAACTTCTTCCGTTTGATTAGAGGCATCAATAGTATCAGTTCCTCCACTATCTACGATAGTCTCTAGCATTATTGGCTTATCATNATATGAATATGTTGTATCGCCTAGGTTTGTATCTGNAGATGTACCGTAAAAATATTCAATAGTTTGTATGTCAAAAATACCTGGGGTACCTGGATGAACTTGTGATACTGAGAGGGATCCTCCAGATGTTACAAAATAATAATTTCTATCAGTTTTAGCATATGACATTATTGATCTTCTTCTGATATCGTCGTAATCCCCCAGCGTAGCTCCATTTTGAGAGCCACTGTGAGGATGACTCAGTCCCATTGCATGACCAATTTCATGCAGAAATGTCGACCAATTACTATTCCCTTTAATAAATGGCCCCATATAACCAGTTGTAAACCAAGCATCTGCTCCTCTCACCCAATTTGATCCTGTTGGAAATGCAGCAATGGCAGCATATCCTGCACTAGTTCCTCCCATATTTAGTCCTCGCATTCTGATTTCTCCAACAGTTGTGGTTCCATTGGCAGATAACTCATCGACCCTTTCATAAGTAAATGCTCCAGCTTGATCCCATAAATTCATCATTGACTGTAGTATGGCTGCATCACCTGCTGAATTGACAAGGGAATTCCCAGCACTACCATCACTTGTGTTTGTTACTGAGTATGTGTATGCGACACCTGACGTAACATAATATGACCAAGATAATGTTTCGGCAGAGGATAGATCCCATTTCCTTCCCTGAGTAAGCGCATCAATATTAGTAGAAATATTGGATGAATTAGCTAGGTTAGTGACACTGGTCACAACAGTGGAATTAGTGGCAGCCTCAGCAAGCCATTCAAAGTTACTATTATTTTCGTTTTGATAGATTTTTTTTGTGTTAGTAATATTTATATTTTTTGTAAAATTAGTAGCATCCAAAGCACAAATGGGGCATGTTAACTCGTCATGATCTCCTAGCTGTTTAATTGCAGTGTGCGCGAGGTTTACTTCAATTTTAGCTAAGGTTTTTGCTTCTATAGGTCCAAATTGGCCTTTGTTAACAACCGTATCAAAGTATTTTTCATGCTCCTCTTTTTCAATGGGTCCAATATTTATTTTGGCTCTTGTAGCATTTACTGTGACCGATGAAATATATTTAGACATTTCATCCTCCAAAATTTTAAGTTCAGCATTTAACGTCAGTCGAGAGTCAGAATTTTTTGGAAGTAGATTTAGTTCTTCAAACTTTGTTTTTATTTCTGTTAAATAATTTCCAATGGTAGAAAGAGAGTTTCTTGAAACTTGAACAACAGAAGTTAGGTTGGAAAACTGGTCGACAGTATCTTTCAACACCAAATATGCCTTGTCGGAGGCTGTAATGGTCAGTTGAGGTTTTTCGTTGTTAAGGGGGTTTTTTTCAGTAGTTCCAGTAGATCTCTGCTTATCAGCTGATACCCTTATGCTAGGGGCAACATCTATTAAATTACTAAGATAATTAGCTGCGGATAACTGTTCCATCGCATTCATTAATAAGTCCGAATCTTAATTGTCAATTAGTTGTATATCGACAACAAAACTTGATTTTTTTAGCATGAAAACAACGTTTTTTTATTTTTTTTGTGTAATAACAACGAATTTTTTCATTTTGTATTCAATTGTGTTTTTTTGTTTTGATTTCTAACAACTATTAAACGTTACAGCTCCGCACCGATTTTTTTTTAGTAGTGTATATTCGGATATTTTTTCAACGCCTTTGCAAAAATAGTAATAAATAAATTAAAAGAAAAAGGCTTGGCACTTTACTTTAAAAATTTAAAAT
>NHCU01000079.1 GCA_002167365.1 Betaproteobacteria bacterium TMED41
AACATTAATTAACGTCAGTGTAATTAAAGCACGTAAGAAGTGGTTTTGTCAACATAAAAATTAAACAATTATGTCAACATCATTGGCATAGTTGGTAAAACCATTTTCTTTTACCACTTTCAGTACAGAATTCACTCTGCTTACCAATTCATCTTTGTGAGATATCAAGAATATATTCTTTTTCTGTGTCCTGCTCATATCTTTTAGTACAGCCATTGAACTTTCAACGCCAGATATATCCATACCAGCATCAACCAGTTCGTCAATGAACAGCAAGTTGATCTGTTGATAAAGGCTTTCCCAAACATCTCGGAATGCCCAACTCAAAGATAGTATTAATCTGTTTCTTTCTCCCCTGGATAGATTATCAAAATCNAACTCCCTGCCCAATTCCTCAATACGCACAGTAAGGTCNGATTGGAAAGTCACGGTGTGTGGAAGTTTTACCTTGCCCAGGAAAAATGCCAACCGTTGATTTAAGTAAGTCAAGTTCTGTTCTATAATCCTTGTTCTTATGAAACTGTCTTTTGCTGTCAGCAACTTGTACAAGAAGTCCTGGTGCCTGTGCAGGTCCTCCATCTCGTTGGCTTCTTTATAATTTATTTTCTGTATTGCTTTGCTTTGCATTTCCTCTATCTGCTCTGCGTAAGTATCATCTTTCTTCTCAGTTTGTTCCAACTGTCTTTTGAGATCTTGCAATGAATTTTTGTGATTATATGCCTCATCAATTGTGTCGTAATATGTTTCTGGTATTTGTCCTAGATCTCCAACATCGTCTATACCCTGTTGTATTTTTGCAAGATCGCTTTTTAATTTTGTTACATAGTCCGTTGATTCTGTCAGTTGTTCACGCAACTTGCTCACCAAGTGCTGATGCTTGTCTCCTTGCAAAGATTGTTCGCATGTGGGACATCTTTCTTGTTCTGCATATTCCAAGTCCTGCTCGGTTTTTATTACTGTACTTTCTGCTTTTGTGAGAGAATTATCATGATATGCTTTTTCTTTTTCAAGACTCCTTAGTGCAGTCTGCATCTCAGTGTGCCTTTGTAGTTTTTTATGTTTTGCAATCTCAATCTCACTATCTACTTTTTCTAGTTCTGCTATTGCTTCTTTGAAACCCTGGATGTCATCTGCTTTTTGTTTGGCCCAGGCATTAGATCTTATTTTCAAACTTTCAATTGATTCTTGTATCTTTTCGTTAGATGTTACTTTAGCATCTATTTTCAATTTTTCCTCTGTGAGTAATTGTTTCGTTGTTTTTTGTTTTTCCTTCAACAGATCTGCTTTTTGCGAAAGCAAAGTAATACCTAGTAACTGTTCAATTATTTCTCTTTGTTCTGCTTGTTTTGTAGATAAGAAAGGTTGTGTGTATGTGTTTAGTGCAATAATGTTTTTAAACATGGAGTGGGTCATTCCCATTAACTTATTAATCTCAATCTGTGTCTCTCTGTTCTCACCTTGTGCTTCGTTGCTTTCTAAATTTTGTTCAATGTTGTTTGCATAGAATCTAAATATTTGAGGCTTTCTTCCTCGTTCTATGGTGTATTCGATATTATTTTTTACAAATTTGACACTGACCAACATGCCTTTTTCGTTTGTTTTGTTTACAAGATTATCTCTTCTTATGTTTGTGAGTGCTTCACCAAAAAACACATAACTTAATGCGTTTATAATTGTTGTTTTACCTGTACCATTTCTAGCACCTGCATCATCGCCTCCGAGATCCATGTTCTCGCCAATAACCAATACTAAATTTTTGTCGGCAAAATTTATTGCCTGTGCTTGATTGCCCACGCTCATGAAGTTTTTTACTGTAAGTTCTTTAATCGTTAGCAAGTTGTTTCCTCTTCCATTCGTTGTATCCTTTCAGCCACTCCTCCTGTGTGACAGGCTTTGCCATTTGATCCAAAAGTGATTGTTTTGTGACAGGTTTCTCAAGGTCACCCTGTAACACTTTTATCAATTTCTTTTTACTAATTCTGGACATCTAAATCATTATAGATTGCCGTCAGTATACTTTTATCATACACTTCAGAATCTACCCCTTGCAGTTGTTTGATTACTATTTGATCAACACTGTCAAACTTTTGCACTTTTACCAAAGGCTGTTGTGCTTGATCAATCTGTTCTGGTATCAGTTGCAGTTCTCTCAATTGATATTTGTCTATGAATGTTTCTCTAACAAAGTTTGCTTCTTCGTAAGAAATCTTTATGTCCAGCGTTACTCTCACGTACATTTTTGGTTTAAGNTANTTGTCTGGATCCTGTAATAGGTCGGATACTTTGATTGTGATGTATCTTGGCATGTCTGGCCAGTTGATGTATTTTGGTTTACCACCCATTTCTATAATCATCATACCTCTATCATCATCCCATGCATCTGCATAATTGTGTGGAAAAGCGTTACCCATGTACGTTACATTTTTCATCACCTGTCTTTTATGGAAGTGTCCTGAAAACACTTGTCCACAATTTGCAAAGTGATCAGTCTGTATTCCGCCCACATCCGGCATCTCTACCATGGCATTCATTTTGAAATACGGTAATTCGAAATGTCCAAACACATATTGTTGATTTAATTTCTGAATTTTTTTCCATTCGTCCCCTACTATCCATGGAATAATTGCAACATCGTCTTCAACGATCCATTCATTTACAATGTGTATGTTTGGAATGTTTCTAATAAACTCCATTGAATTAATTTCTCTTTTTTCTCTGTAGAATAAATCATGATTTCCCATCATCACATAAACTTTTTCAAATGCTTTTCCTAAACGTTCCATGTTAGACACAGTGTAGTTCATCGTAGAAACATTTGTACTTGCTCTGTGGTGATGCCAATCTCCTAGGAATATACAGGTCTCACATCCTTCGGCCTTTGCCTGCTCGATAAACCAATATATAAATGCTTCGCAATCGTCGTTGTGTATACGACTATTGCCTTTCATCCCAAAGTGTATGTCTGTGAAACACGCTACTTTCTTAAAAAACATATATTACCATTTCTTCTTTACTATTGGTTTGTGATTTGTCATATCTATTTTATTTTTGAATTTGACATCAGCAAAATCCTCAGATTCTAATTTGCCTTTTTTCTTTAAGGTTTTGTTAAGTTTAGCCAGTGTGGTTTTGTTTACCTGATGAACATCGCCGTGTACTGTTTTCATTTTTTTCCGATATGACGGACCAGTTGTTTCGTTTTCGTTTTGTCTCGTAAAACTTGGCATCATGCCGTTGAATTCCAAAAGGTCATCTCTGATTGACTGATTTTTCTTTTCGATGTTCAGTATCCTTGTGAATGAATTTGTTATGGCCGCTGTGTAGTATGCGAAAGGATTGTCTGATTTTGATTCGTCAAATTGTAAACCAATCTGTGACAGTTGCATCAATGCCTGTGATTGCATTTCGTCATTATATGTATAACCTCTCCAGTTTGCTCTTGTTCCATATCTTTCACACAACTTCATGTACATCATTGCCAGTTTGTTGGTCATTTTTCCATGGTCCACAGAAAAGTTTCCGTTACTCATCCCGCCTACCCAGTGTGATTTACCTACGCATACAAGTTTGCTTTTTTTGTCTAATTTGTAGTGCTGGAAAGGAGGAAAGTTTACCTTGCTGTGATGGTCCGCAGTGGTCTTTGGATTCTTTTTCCTTTGGTCATCCATGGGCACATGATCAAACATCATTACCCAAAAGACAAGATCTGTCTTGTCGATTTTTCTTGGAGACATTGTGTAGTCTACTAACTTAATTTTTTTCTTACCTTCGCTTTTAGCCTGTTCCCATGCTTCCTGCGTCAATCTTTTGGCCTTGTTCTTCTTTGCTTCCGCTATGGTTCTAATATTTATTTTTTTCAAATTTGGCACTATGATATCATACTGTGCGTCCTCTGGCGTGATATATGAACAGTAGGTGTTCTTACTAGCATGTATCTGTGCCAATAAATCTCTGTTGTTTAGGTACTTGACTCTCTTCATAATTCCTTTACTTTATATTGTTGAGATTGACCACAAACAGGTCTGTTGAAATGTGTGCCGTACGGTAATTAAAGTGCGCCTATAATTGTGCCTATAAATATAGTTAAAGTATACGAAATTTTACACAGGAAAGCAACCATTTAAATGATTGGAAATTTAGGAAAAATAGCAAAGAATGTAGCAACAGGATTCTTCAATAAAACTCTTAACAGATTGAGGGGTGCCGGTATTTCAACGGATTCGAGATTGGTACAGGCAAGAGCAAAGTGGTCCGGCAGGAGCGACAAGACAGACTGGCGAGTAAGACTACAGGTACCAGATAACTCACCCATCGCTAGATTTTTTGATTTCGAGAACAACGAACTAATGAAACCACTTGCTGAAGCGGGTGGTATATTCTGGCCCTTAACGCCAACCATGCAGATACAACATTCAGCAAATTATAACCCAATGGCACAGACACACAGCAATCTGCCATTTCAGGCCTACCAGAATTCACAAATTGAATCCTTGAGCATAATTGGTGAATTCCCTGTACAGAACAGTGAAGATGCCAAGCACTGGGTGGCAACAGTAAATTTCCTAAGGACAGCATCCAAGATGTTTTTTGGACAGGACGATAAAGATGGATTAAAAGGAAATCCTCCACCAATATTGCATTTTTATGGTTATGGTGATCACATGTTCAACAAAATACCTGTCGTGATAAGTTCTTTCAACGTTGAACTGAGACAAGGAATAGATTACATATCTACCAAACAGCACAACACACCATACAAACAACTGAACGGACCAGATGAAGGATTTTTTATGAACGCAGAGGGAGAGGACCAGACATGGGCACCATCACTGTCAAACATCTCGTGTGTAATCACACCGATCTACTCTAGAGAGAGCATGAAAAACTTCTCAATGAAAAAATTTGTGAATGGCGAGTTGAATGGTAAGGGAGCCGATCAGATAGGATTTATTTAATGGCCAAATATTCGCAGACATCACCTTACCTAAGCACACCACAAAATGATATAAATCTTGGCATGTTTGTTCCGAGAACGATCACAGCAGAGGCAGATGATCAAGCATACACAATAGAAAGAACATATGCGTACAGACCAGACTTGTTAGCATTTGACCTTTATGGGACACCAAGACTTTGGTGGGTGTTCGCACAACGTAACCCAGACCAAATAGAAGATCCCATCTACGACTTCAAACCAGGAGTGACCATACAGTTGCCCAAGCCAGGAAACATCTCCAAAGATCTAGGAGTGTAGTATGGCTGGTGCAATAAAGACAAAGAATCTGGGCAAAGAAAAAAGGTCATCAAAAAATTACAATAACAGCAAAACTTATAACACCTTAAAGAGAGGTAAAAGTTACTCGAATATTAAGACGAAAGTGATTGAAAGGGTTAACAACAATGACCTAGAAGGAGTAGACGTCACAGAAAGTGGATCGACAAATGAAAATACTAAAACACGTGACGGCAAAATTTATCCTAATGTACTACATCAGTTCGCTTCCTACACCACGCTGTTCACTTTGAGCGGAATACGAGAAGAGGAGATGAGGACGCATGATTTCCTTAAAAATCCGGTTCACGACATCATTGCAAGGACTGGTGGTATATCTGATCCTAACGTGACAGATAGAGATTTCGGCACATTGACCACAGGCAGTGGTAGTGCCATGGAGAACACGTATAAAAAATCCGAATGGGACGAAAAATATAACGACAGCATTGAAATACTCAGACAGGGGCATGATCTGTTCATAGAGAACGTCAACATGATATCAACGGCCAGTCCCAATTCAGAACGTAACCTCGGTAACTTCACCAGAATGGAATTTCAAATACATGAACCGTTTGGCATCACGCTGTTAGAAAAATTGCGTGCCGCGGCCGCTGTCAACAAATACAGAGACTATCAGGACGCACCATTTTTGTTAACCATAGAGTTCAGAGGCCTAGACGAGATGGGCCAACCCTACAAAGTATCGACTGTGAGAAAGATACCAATATTAATTGCTAGAGTTGAATTCGACATTAACGAGGGTGGAGCGAAATACAACGTGGTGGCAGTGCCATACTCTGATTTGGCTTACGATGACAGATTTAAATTTCCTAGGACGACAATAGCAACCAATGTCAAAAGTCCATTGAATTGGGCAAAGCAGGTTGCGTTAGACCTTGACGCAGGAATGCAGGACGAGATTGACGAGGAACCACCACGTAGAGAATTCAAAGACACCTACGAATTCAATATACATCCTGATGTAATCACAAAGGGACAGAAATACAAAAATGAAAAACAGACCGTCCATAACACAGCATCTGTTGGAGGACATCCTATTAATAGAAATAGAAAGAGAACTCCCACACCCGAAGGGGCGAACAGTTCGGCGACAAATGGTATTGCTTTAACCAAATACTTTGAAGATGCTATAAGGAATGCTTATGGTTATCAGTTACTGGCTGAAAATTTCTGGCTGGCATATTTACGAGGAGCAGGAGTTCAAGAGGACAAAATAAAAACAGACGAAGCTCTTTCTAAGATAGTACAGGGCGATGAGATAAAGCAAATACTTATAGATAATTCATACGTGGACTGGTTTAAGATCAAAACAACTGTGGAAACTGACAGATCAAGATTAGACAGCGTGACCAAGATGCACCCCAAACGTATAATCTATCAGGCCATACCTTACAAGATACACGTCCTCAAACTGATAGGGCCGGGAATGGGTATTAAGGATGTCGACTTCAGCAAGTATGTTCACAAGCAGTACAACTACATATACACAGGCGATAACATAGATGTCCAGAATTTACGTATTAATTACAAAGCGGCCTACTTCATGAGGAACGTAAGGAGCAGAGCACGTACCAATGCCGAGGGTGGAATTTTTTCACACATAAAAGAACACTTCAAAAATGTGTTTGGAAAAGACAGAGATCCAGAACCATTACTACCTTTGAGGCAGTACCCATCTACAATACGTGGTCGTTCCTCGGTTGAAACTGAGTCAGCAGAGAGCACCAAGGCACAGGAATTTTATGACTACCTTACCAATCCAGAAGCGGACATGATGAAAATTGAAATGGACATACTGGGCGATCCGGCATACATCTGTCAGGATCTGTATTCTCCCATACACAGCGATAGGATTAGTACCACAGGAGGCAAGGGAGTGGTCTTCGACATAACGAGGCAGAGTTTTAACGCAGACAGTTTCATGCCCATGATAACAGTGAATTACAGAATGCCAAGTGACATAGAAGAGTTGGAAGGAACATCATTTTCGGCAGACAAAAAATATAGATCAGAACAGTTGTTCTTCAATGGCATATACCAGGTAAACAAGATAGAGAGCAAATTTGATCAAGGACAGTTCACACAGACACTATTCTGTAACAGGATGAATAATCAGTCCGGAGTCACATCTAATCCAGAATTAACAAATTCTGCTACTAAAGGAACCAACAAATTAAAGAACATAGATTTAGAAGCAGTAGAAGATTTAAAGAACAAGAAAAGAGAATTGAAGGAAAACGCCGAGGACCTTGAGAAATTTCTAAAAGGCGATGTTATATAGGATAAAATAAAGTATGGTTAAAAGTTCAGCAGGATTCACAGACACGCACGATAACCAAAAGGATTTCGACAAGAAATACATGGACAAGGACCCGGGTCCTTTCATCGGTGTAGTAAAAGTAACAGATGACCCTCTGAGAATGGGAAGACTTGGCGTGAACATTCCTGCACTTACAAATACAGTCAACCCTAAACCCAGTCAGGTTATTTGGTGCCAGTACCTGTCTCCGTTTTACGGAGCGAAAAGCATCAATGCTACATCAAAGACAGATCCATATGATTACAAGGAAACACAACATTCATATGGAATGTGGGCGGTGCCACCGGACATAGACACAGAAGTATTGGTCATATTTGCGAAGGGGGAGCATTTACAAGCAAACGCATTCTGGATTGGTTGTGTGCAACAGCCGTTGGTGAACCAGCAGGTGCCTGCACACGGTGCCAAGGAAGAAACTGTACTAGCATCAGGCGGAGTGGACTTTTCACAGAACAAAGAAGAAATATATGGAACATCCAGTTTACCGGCCGGTGAAAAAAATCAATTAGACTACGGAGGAGATGTAGCAACCATACCAAATATAAACACATGGAAGTATCCGGTGAACGACATTTTAGCAGATCAGATGAAGTCGCAGGGGTTGGTACGAGATTCTGTGAGAGGACCGATAACTTCGTCAGCAAGGAGAGAATCTCCAAGTAATGTCTTTGGAATCAGCACACCGGGTGCCATAAGATCAGATTCACGGGAAGTTAATATAGGTCTTGAAAAAACACCAGTTAAGACAGACAGAAACCCAGGACACAGTATTGTAATGGATGATGGTGATGAAGCAGGACAGAGTCAACTGACCAGGATACGTACAGCAGGAGGACATCAAATACTGATGCACGACACCGAAGGCACGGTGTACATAGCCAACGGATCCGGCAAGGCATTCATAGAAATGGAGAAGGATGGCACAATCAGTGTGTTCTCTGATGCAGGAATCAATCTGCGGACAAATCTAGATTTCAATCTGCACTCGGAAAGGAACATAAATTTCCATGCGGCAGGCAGTTTAAATTTCACAGCAGAAAATCATGTCAATCTCAACGCAGAAGGATACATTTTTGCAATGGGTCAAAAAGGAATATTAAGTTCTTCGCAAGGAGGATCCGTAAGGACTTTTGGCAGGGACGGTATATCTTCCTTCACAGACGGAACACAACTGCACGGTGCCGCGGGGAGGATAGACCTTGCAGGATCACAGGTACACATGAACTCCGTTGGGGCAAGTGGCTCATGGGGTCCGAAATGGTTGAAGCCAGACGCAGTAGGAATCAAAGTCACAGATGGATTGATCGACGTTGATAGTAGCACACCGATAAGACCACCAAAAGCAATAGGTGAGGACAAGTTTGGCAAGGAGATCCGTGAGAGAGGTCCTCAAACAAACAAAGTACAGAACAGGACAACAGTATCAGAATTTGTCACACACGAACCATACGACAGAAAGAGCAGTAACCAACGTAAGAAAACACTTATTAATGAGATGGTGGCCCAAATCAAAAAGGACAGTCCAAAACTTTCGGCAACGGAACTTAAATTGATTAAAAATGAATTACTAAAACAACCTAGTGTAAAGGCAGTTTCAGAGAAACTCAGCAAGGTTGTTAAGTTAAACAAAAATATAAATGTGACTGCCAAAAAACTTTTGGATTTGAAAGACAAAGCAAAAAACATAGACAACTTGATCAAAAACAACATTAAGAATCAGGTTATGAGTTTTGTGCAAGGACACGTAGCATCGGCTGTGAGTGCGGTGAGAAGTTTCTTTAGATTTTAGGGAGTAAATATAGTATATGGCATACGGAGATTCAGGTTCAGGTTCAGCAAGTTCCACAGGTTCGACCTTCAGAGGATTCAGCTCACGTGCGGACAAGAAAAACTTCAAATTGTATGACTTTGAAGTTGCAAAGCAAGATTTAATAAACAGATTAAGCGTTCGTAAGGGAGAAAGAGTTGAAAATCCAAATTTCGGCACAATAATCTATGATGCCCTGTTCGAACCGTTCACAGACAGGCTAAAAGAAGCCATAATCGAGGATGTCACTGCCAATCTAAATGCTGATCCTCGTATATCCACTCAGGAGATATTAGTTACTGAGGCCGACAAGGGCATAGCAATTCAAGCCACAATCACGTATGTTCCGTTGAATATAACAGAAAAACTGCAATTCAACTTTGACGAAAATTCGCTATTGCGCCTATCTTAAAGTACGCACTTAATTTAATATATAAATATCCATACAAACAGTATGGCCACAACAGATAGACAAAACAGATTATTAGTTTCGGAAGATTGGAGAAAGATCTACCAGTCTTTCCAGCAGGCAGATTTCAAAAGTTACGATTTTGAAACGCTTAGAAGAACAATGGTAGCGTATCTGCAGGAGAACTATCCCGATGACTTCAATGATTTTGTAGAAAGTTCTGAGTATGTTGCTCTTATAGATTTGATAGCCTACATCGCACAGGCATTATCTTTTAGAGTAGACTTGAACGCCAGAGAAAACTTTTTAGAAACAGCAGAAAGAAGAAATTCAGTGTTGAGGTTGGCAAGATTGATCAACTACAATGCAAAGAGAAACAGACCAGCAACAGGTTTACTCAAAATAGATTCTGTATCAACAACACAAGATGTAACAGATTCATCAGGAACAAATATAGCAAACCAAACAGTAATATGGAATGACTCTGCAAATTCCAATTACAGAGAACAGTTTATATCAATATTGAACGCCGCAAACCAAACAGGACAACTGTTTGGAAAGCCAAGAGAAAAAGATAAGATAGGCGGGGGAGACACAGAAGTATATACTTTGGCATCAAACCAGAACGGATTGCCCATCTTTAATTTTTCAAAAACAGTAGGCGGAGTGGGTAGATCATTTGAGATAGTGCCATCGTCTATAAATGATTCAGACTCAATTTATGAAGCAGATCCGGTAGAAGGAACAGGAATGACATACACCTATAGGAGCGATGGTTCAGGTGACAGTTCAAATAACACAGGTTTTTTCTTTCTTTTCAAACAAGGATCAATGCAAAGCACCGACTTTAACGTTGACACTGCCAACACCAATTATGTTAAAGGCATCAACGTAAGCAACATCAATAACACAGACGTCTGGTTGTATGGATTGGACCAGTTCGGACAATTGAATAAAATTTGGACAAAGGTCCCATCACTGTCAGGCAACAATGCAATCTATAATTCACTTTCAAAAAGTGTGCGAGACATCTACAACGTTGTAACAAAAAATAACGACACAATCGACTTGGTGTTTGGAGACGGAAATTTTTCAAACTTACCACTGGGGTCATTTAGAACCTATTACAGGGTCAGTGACAATGCCAAATATTCTTTACAGTCTGCTGATATGCAGAACATCACAGCAGATATCGGGTATGTTGATGCTAACGGTTCTGAGCAAACGCTGTCGATTACTATGAGTCTTAAGGCAAGTGTTTATAATTCGGCGGCGACTGAGTCAAATGATTCTATAAGAGAAAAAGCAGGACAAGTCTACTATTCACAAAACAGAATGATCACAGCAGAAGATTACCAGGTTGTACCTCTATCAGCATCACAGGAAATAGTGAAGGTTAGATCTGTGAACAGGTCTGCATCAGGTATAAGCAGGGCAAAAGAAATACTTGACCCAACAGGGGCGTATTCCAATGTTAGTGTTTTTGCCGAGGATGGTATCCTTTACAGAGAAGAATCAACACCTTCTTTTACATTTACTTTTAATAATAGGAGCGATGTGCAGTCAACACTAGACACCAATATTGAGGACAAATTGAAAAAATCATATTCACGTCAGTTCTATTACGACAAATATGATACACAAAGTCTATCCTCTCTGACAGCAACATGGAATTCTTCAACGACGACTACAAACACCAATACAGGATTTTTCACATCAGGTGGCGCACTTGCGACAGGTAGTTCAGCAACATCTAATTTAAAATATGCCAAAGCAGGCGCACTTGTCAAATTCACTTCACCAGACACACGAGAATTCTTAAATGGTAAATTGGTGACAGCAGGTACCGAAAACGCCGAGGACAGGAATTGGGCAAAAATTTCCGCTGTCGAAGGAGATGGATCAAATGGAGGACTAGGTAACCTTTCGTCAGGCCTAGGGCCAATAACATTGAACGATATTATTCCAAACGGATCAGTATTGAATGCTGTGATACCTAATTTTACAACATCATTCACAACGGTTTTGGAAGCAGATTTAATAGATAGAATTGAAGCGTACGAAGAGTTTGGTCTTAGATACGACATAGACTCAGAAGAATGGAGAGTGATCACAAGCTCAAATTTAAGTACAAATGCTGTATTCAGTCTTAGCAAACAAGGAGACACATCAGGCACTAACCTAGATGCCAGTTGGTGGTTCAAGTTCTCAAACGATGGAAGCACTTACACTGTAACATACAGGAAAATGGAATACATTTTCGAATCTGAGGCACAAAACAAGTTTCATTATGATGTTGAAGAAAAAATATACGATTACAAGACAGGTAAAGTGGTTAAAGATATAGTAAAAATTCTTAAAACTAATTCCATTGTTTCCACAGGTAATAGCATAGGTTATCCTATAACATGGCAAGTGACAGACACAGTGACCGAAGCAGACGGATTCCAGGACAACAGAAAAATAAAAGTAGGATTCTTAGACGACGACGATGACGGTGTTGTGGACAATCCAGAAATCTTTGACATATTTGTTGAGCCTGACACTTCTATTGCTACTAAATTTGTTTTCTTCGAGAAATATATCTCGTACGACAGTATAGAAAGATTCAAACCATACGCCGCAACAAATTTTGTTGTTACACAAAACGAAACAGATATTGATTTGAACTCTTCAACATACACAGACGGACAGTTGTTTTACTTTTATGCTGATGCTGAAAATGTTATTAAGAAATATAGTCTAACAACAAACACTCTTGCAACGACAACAGACTATTATGCAAGGAGAGGCAGAAGTTCGATAGACTTTCAGTACAAACATCATGCAGGACAAGAAACAAGAATAGACCCTAGTGTCTCAAACATAATTGACACTTACCTGTTAGAAAGAACATATGACAATCTTTATAGGATATGGTTACAGGATGGTGGAACCAAACCAACCACATCAACATCAGATCAATTAAGAATTAATTACTCGGGAGTTTTGAATCCTTTGAAATCTCTTTCAGATCAGATAATATACCATCCAGTGAAATATAATTTATTGTTTGGAACCAACGCCGCAGAACAATTACAAGCAACATTCAAAGTTGTTAAAAATTCTAAAACTAATGTGACAGATGCTGTTATAAAAACTAGGGTAATTGCCGCAATCAATGAATTCTTTGCATTAGATAATTGGGATTTTGGAGATACTTTTTATTTTACTGAATTAGCCGCTTACATTCACAACGAACTGGCACCTGACTTACTTACAGTGGTAATTGTGCCAAACGAATCAGGACAGAGTTTTGGGTCTCTGTTTCAGATAAATTCATCGGCAGACGAAATTTTTATCAGTGGGGCCACCGTTGATGATGTGTCAATAATTACAGCACTGGGAGCCAACCAATTGGCGGCCTCTGGAACTGTGGTGACATCAACATCATCTGCCACAACTAACACCACGACAGGATCAGCAGTGTCAGGCTCTACTACAACAGGCTCAGGATCAAGTTCCGGCAGTAGTGGGGCAGGATACTAATGGCAGACAATCCAATAAACGCATTATCTAATAGTGAAGTCGTAAAACAAGGCGACAACGAGTATAGACGTACTGTACAGCATCTACCTGCTTTTTATAGAACAGATTCTAACCAAAGATTTCTATCAAGCACCTTGGATCCTTTGGTGCAAAAAGGTGCACTGGAGAGACTAGACGGATTCATAGGAAAACAGGACGCATACACCAGAGAGGTCACTGACAGATATCTAGGAGCAACTAGCAGAGATAGATTTGCATATCAACTAGAGCCTACGGTGACATACACCGACAGAGACACCACTTCAGTAAATCCAGAAGACCAGGTAAAGTTTACAGGTACATATGACGACTACATCAATCAGATCAAGTACCTAGGAGGGAAGGTCACTAATCACGATAGACTGAATAAGGAAACTGTTTACAGTTGGAATCCTGCTATGGACATTGACAAGTTGGTCAATTATAGAGAATACTATTGGGTACCGAACGGTCCAGATGCAATAGAAATTGATTCCGTGGGAACAGGTGCAGAAGCAGAGTACAAGGTTACAGCATTGGCCGATGATGGCAGTACAGGAACAGGATATGCGTTCTCACACCTAGAAGAAGAACGGAATCCAGAAATCACTCTGTACAGAGGAAACACATACAAATTTACTATAGATGCACAAGGACATCCTTTCAACATAATGACGGAACCATACAAGGATGGGTCAACAAATTTATTTTACACAGACGGTGTTACGAATGCTGGCGCAGATAATGGTACGGTCACATTTGTTGTACCAAATAATGCACCAGACACTTTATACTACCAGTGTGGCAATCATGATAATATGTATGGATTGTTGCATGTAAAAACAGTTTCATCAACAACACAGATAAACGTGGAAGATGAAATAGTAGGAGTAAAAAATTATAAATTACGTACTCTTGATTTAACAAACGGCATGAAAATCAAGTTCACATCTAGTAAGGTAGCATCTGCATATAAAAATAAAGAATACTACGTAGAAGGTGTTGGCGACTCTATTACTTTGACTGATGCTTCAGTCCTTTTAACACCTGAGTCTTATTCCGACAACGGCACACCCAAAGACAAGGATTACATAATAATAAAGAGATCATCTTTAGACCAAAATGCATGGTCTAGATACAACAGATGGTTCCACAGGTCTGTGATAGAAAAAACTGCAACCGTTAACGGCACGGCCACTGTGCTAGACGAGAACGACAGGGCCAAGAGACCTATAATAGAATTTGATTCAGGACTAGCATTGTATGAATCTGGTACAACAGCAAAAACTCCTGTTGATCTGTTTGACACCACACAGAAAGATGCATTTTCTAATGTGTCTGGATCATTAGGTTACATCATAGATGGTGTTTCGATAACGGAAGGAATGAGGGTAGTGTTCTCAGAAGACACTGACCCAGATGTTAGAAACAAAATTTATATTGCCAATTTTGTTGATGCAGGAGACTCGACTGTGTTATCTTTGCAACTTAACGAAGAAGTAAACGGTACAGCAGGCGATAAAGAGACCATATATGTGAAGCAAGGAGATGATAACAAAGGTAAGTCTTTCTACTACGATTCCCCCACAACGAGATGGAAAACCACACAGCAAAAAACTAAATTAAATCAACAACCGCTTTTCAACATGTATGATAATGAGCATACATTGTTTAATGACTCTACAAAATATCCTAACTCTACATTTACAGGAGCAAAGGTGTTTTCTTTTGCCACATCAGACAGTGCAACAACAGACACAGTGTTAGGTATCAAAGTAAAATACAATACTATCAACAACGTGGGAGACATGGTTTTTGAGTCCGATCACACGTCGGGTACATTTACATACCAGGAAAACGGAAAGGTTGTCACAAAGAATTTAGCAGAAGGACATCTACACTACACGACAGGTAGAACGTCACACAATTCTAAGAGTGCATGGATCAAGAGAACAAACGAAAGTAAACAACGTGTGATAAGAACGCACATAGTTGATGCAACAGAAAAGAGATTGTTCCCTATTGATTTTTATGCGAATTCACATGCACTGACAGATCTTGAAATTTCTGTTTTGGTAAACGGAATTAGAAAAACATTAACAACAGATTATACATTGGTGAATGGAACTACAAACAAATACATCAGGTTTGTCAATGAACTAAAGGTAAATGATCAAATACGTATAGCAGGATACAGCAGTGCAGTCAAGGTAGACGGCAAAGGCATATATGAGATACCAGAAAATCTTTCTACAAATTCATTGAATCAAACTGTTGGAACTTTTACATATGGACAGATATTGAAACACACAACAGACATACTAGACAAAAATTCAGACATCACAGGTACAATTCCTGGAAACACAAATTTACGAGACAAGCCAGATGCTATGTTGAAAGGTGGAATCATACATCAACACGAAGCACCACTGGCTCCAACTATATTTGGACTAATAGACCAAGAGTCGAATGTAATATCATCGATCGATTATGTGAACCATGAGTATGAGAAATGGTACAACGCATTTTTAACAAAAGCCACAGGTACAGCATACGAGGGAGTGGCGGCGGATAGAGTAGATGAAATTATATCTCTAATAAATCAAGGCAGGAACAGTAGTTTTCCTTTCTACTATGAGGACATGATAGGGTGGGGAGAGAATGTATCTACAAGGACATACACTGTGCAAGGGTCGTCTCAGAAAGAATATGCTTTGGATTCTCAACACAGTCTTAGCAGTTTGAACAACAGAGCAGTCTATGTTTATCTAAATGATGTACAATTGACACATGGTACTGAATACACATTTAGCACTGTAGATGATAGCGTAAACATTTCAGCGACGCTAACAGCAGGCGACATAATAAAAATTAAGGACTACGAAGACACAACAGGCAGTTTCTTACCACCAACACCTACTAAACTAGGACTGTATCCACTATTCAAGCCAGAGGCATTTACCGACGACACCTATATCAATCCATCATGCCAGGCAGTCATTAGGAAACATGATGGTTCTATCATGAAAGCCTATAACGACGAACGAGATGACCTCATACTAGAACTAGAAAAAAGAAT
>NHCU01000012.1 GCA_002167365.1 Betaproteobacteria bacterium TMED41
GGAGGCGGTCTATTTGATAAAGCAGGAAACTTAATTGGGATAACGACGTTTGGGATTAAAGACGGCAACAACCTAAACTTTGCAGTAGATGTAGGTGAGTACTGGAAATAAAAACCAGCCCATGGGAAATACAAGTTATTCGAGAGCTAGTTCGACTTCAAAAATCAAGTTAGGTAAGTTTTAGGTGAGTCTTTTGTGGAGAGAAAGTCGCTAACGCCAACTCTAATCGCTAGTTATATTTTTCTTATATTGACAATGTTATGGGGATGGCTCAGGTTCAACTAATGTATCACATGGTCCGAAACATAATTTTGACTGTTATGGTAGTTCTAATGTTCAGTAGCACTATCGCTAAAGCAATGTGTGCAGATTGTAAGTATACACATCACGAAATGCCAAATATTGAAACTTCTATGGATGACATGACGATGTGTGGCAATCATATGGAGAAATTTACTGAAAGTAAGCCTGACGCAGCTGACGGCTGCGCTGAACATGGATGCACTGCGGTTAACCAGTTGCATAAATCCCAACTTTCTTTTGTTTTTCTGCTTTCATCCATCACGCATGATACTATGATTAGCATAGTGGGTGACTCCTATAATCCCGAGAAACTCAAAGACCCTCCCAAATCCTGATAAGTTGAATCATTTATTTTCGCCGCAGAACGATTAATACGCGGTGTTTATTAGTTAGTCAGTTATTAGGGTAGACCTATGTTTTCTTTTAAGAAAGTGCACCTATTTGTTTGGTTGATAGGGGGAATATTTCCCTTTCCAGTTCTGTCATTCGATATTCCTTCAAAAGTTTATGGGATACTTGAGGAACATCCAGCAGTTCAAAAGTTAAAATTACAGTCGAATGCAGCCCTTCTTGAATCCTCTGCTAAGAATGGGTTGCCCGATCCTGAACTTATGGTTGGTATTAATAACTTCCCTCTAACCAAGCCTTCTTTCGATGACTACTTACCCACGAATAAGTCCATAGGTATAAAACAAATGTTTCCGTCGTTGGCTGGTCGAGAGGCACGAGCAGAAACAATCAGGATTCGCTCCAGTCTAATTGATTTAAAATCAAGTTATATTGTCCATCAGCTGTTTGGAAAATACTTAAAAGCTCATGCAGAAAAAGTTGCTTCTGATGAACGACGAGTTGTCCTAAAAGAACAACGCTATCTGCTTGATCGTTTTGAAAAAAGTCTTAACGCGCTTGCTGAGGTTAGCGACGCAAAGGCTTTTGAACGTCTGGCCGCTCTGGATGTACAACGTGCGGATCTAGAACTCCGTGAAATCCTGCTAGATGAAATTGCGGCATCGGCGCTAACTCAAATGAAAGCCATAGATGAGGATTTAGTCATTGAAAATAAACTGGATGGTGCAAATAAATTGAGAGTTCCTCTCGAACCGTATTCCTTCTGGACAGAATTGCTTTCCAAAGTAAGCAGGGAAATTGCCAGCGCTGATGTTATAGTTAAATCGTCCGCTTATAAGCCGGATTTCGGTGTAAGTTTGACCTATCAGCAACGGGAAAAAGGTAGTTCTTTCAGAGGGGATGACTGGATTTCACTCAAAGCACTGATCCGTATACCATTCTGGGCTGCCCGCACACATGATAATCGCCTTGCTGCAGCTAAGGCAAAAGAAAACGCTGCAAGATTGGGAGTATCTCTGTCTCGTCGAGATTCCGAGGAACAATGGAATATTTTAAATGTTAAAAGAGAGAGTGCCTTGAATACTATAGCCCGACTATTAAAGAAGGCAGACGTTCTTGCCCAATCTTTAAAAGCCAACCGTAATAATTATGAAAGTGGGCTAGGAGATATCGCATCATTTCATACTATAGAAATGAAGCAACTTCAGATTAAAGACCAGATTATTCAGTATAAATTGAAAGCAGACAAAACTACTATATCTTTGCACATGCTAGTCAGGGGGCGAGTATGACTTCTATACGTAGTCATACACTAATTATCCTTGTGTTTTTGACAACTTTGGGTTCAGTAATTAGGTCGATGGATTTGTTATTGAATGTCAATTTGGAAAAACAAGTTTCTCCGTTAGGGTTCCTTTTTTCGCAGGCCATGGCAACAGAACGGGAGATTGAAGAAAAACAATACACTTGCCCAATGCATCCCCACTATATCTCTAGTGAACTTGGAACGTGTCCAATCTGTGGCATGAACCTTGTCGAAATTAAAAATTCAGATGCAAAACTCGAGACGGAAATAGGCGAAAATAAAAGAACAGCAGTCACTATCCCGGCAGAAATGGTTCAGTCAATGGGTGTCCGAACAGGCATTGCAGAACGTACACGATTATCTCGTTCCGTAAGAGCTTTTGGATCGATTGTAGAAAACACAAGATTGAAGGCCTCTATTTCTTCACGTGTTAAGGGATGGATAATCGATCTGAAGAAAAATTCGATTGGAGATCACGTTAGTGTAGGCGATTTGTTTTACACTCTCTATAGCCCCGATCTAATTTCAGCTCAACAGGATTTCCTCAACGCGTTGAGAAATGGATCGTCTTCTCGAAAAATAGCGGCTAAGCGACGTTTGGAACTTTTGGGCGTTTCGAAAAATGTCATTAGAGAGATTGTGAAACAAGACAAAGTTATCGAAGATATTCCCTTCTTCGCGACGGCATCGGGGACAATTGTAGATCTAGGAATTGCAAAAGGCACCTATGTGACACCAATGACCTCAATAGCATCACTTCAGTCGTTTGAAACAGTGTGGATCGAAACGTCTGTTGCCGAGAAGGACATCGGTAAATTTAAAAAAGGTAATTTTGCCACTATTTCTGCACCGGCTCTTGGGGAATGGATGGGGCAGGGGATAATAACCTACATATACCCAACAGTAGACAAAAGTACCCGGACGGGTCGTATTAGAATAGAATTAGGAAATGAAAAGAATCTCCTGAAGCCAGGAGCCTTCGTCAACGTTGTCTTTGATGTTGAACAGTCGAGTGTTCTCGCAGTTCCATCCGAAGCAATACTAAGATCGTCAAAAGGAGCGCATGTCGTTGCTGTATTGGGTCAAGGTCGGTTTGCGCCGCTGAGTGTCAAGACAGGATTTATTTCTGAAGGTTATACACAAATCAAATCTGGGCTTGTAGAGGGTCAGGAAGTGGTTGTGTCAGGGCAATTCCTGATCGACTCGGAGAGTGCGTTGCAGGAGAGCTTCGCCAAGTTAAAGAAATCGCGCTTGCCTCTCTCTCAGCTTGATATACCGGAAGGAGATCTTCTCATGATTGATCATTTCATTGAAGCCGGTCTTTATGTTCACGAAGCACTTATTGATGGATATGACGTTACGCCGGCCAATCTTCAAGCTGGTATTGATGCAGCAATATACATAGCAAAAAAGTACGACGGAACAAAACTTAAGGATCTGGCAGAGAAGGTTAAAGTAAATATAGAAACACTTCAGATAAGCCGGAATGAAACAGAACTTTTTAAATCGCTTAATGATTTGATCAGTACTCTTGAGCGTTGGATTATCTTTGAACGTGCTGCTCGTTATCAGGAGAGAGACTTATCTTTGTTCAAGGATCAGAATTCAGGATTCATTTGGGTGCAGATCGGTAGAGAGGCCTCAAATCCCTATGGAATCGGAGAAATAAAGAGCATTTCTTATAAACAACCATCTGTGTCCAAACGTATGAACATTGACCAAAAAGCAAGGGAAATTGTTCCACATGTCAGCAACTGACCTTAAGGACCCAACGAAATCGTCGGTTGCTAGACTAATTGATTGGTCTGCGAATAATCAACTTCTCGTTCTTGTTGGTTCTCTTATATTAATAGTGGCCGGTTGGTTGTCTATTCAAACAACACCTCTGGATGCCATTCCAGATATGTCGGATACACAGGTAATTGTTCGTACCGACTATGCCGGTCAGGCCCCACAAATAGTGGAAGATTTGGTTACCTATCCCCTTTCGTCGCAGATGTTAGGAATTCCAAAAGCCAAAACAGTGCGTGGCTATTCTATGTTCGGAACAAGTTTCGTATACATCATCTTTGAAGATGGCACCGATCAATATTGGGCTCGCTCACGTGTCATGGAAGCTTTATCTAAATCATCAAGTAGCTTACCCCAACATGCAAGTCCTAAGATTGGTCCAGATGCCACGGGGGTGGGGTGGATCTACCAATATGCTTTGCTCGATAAGTCTGGAAAACTTGACCTCGCCCATTTACGTTCCTTGCAGGATTGGTTTGTCAAGTTTGAACTCGGAACCGTTGAGGGTGTCTCGGAGGTGGCGAGTGTTGGTGGTTTTGTAAAAGAGTATCAGGTCTTGCTTGATCCAAACCGGTTAAGGGCGTTTGATATTCATATTTCCCATCTGAAAAGAACCATTGAGGCTGCGTCCAGAGAGGCTGGCGGTCGCGTTCTTGAGCAGGCCGAGATGGAGTTCGTCGTCCGTTCAAAAGGCTATGTTTCTAAACTGAAGGACTTACAGGAAACTGTCGTTAAAGCAAGAGATGGAACGCCAGTTTTTCTTAAAGATATTGCACGGGTTGTTGAAGGACCAGAACTTCGTCGAGGTGTGACAGACCTGAACGGAGAAGGGGAAGTAGTTAGCGGGATCGTCATAATGCGATCTGGTGAGAATGCACTTAATGTCATCAAACGCGTCAAAGAGAAAATCAAGGAAATTAAGCTTGGCCTTCCCAAAACAGTGGAGGTTGTGCCGGTCTATGACAGAGCACCATTGATTGAATCCTCTATTGAATACCTGACAGAAAAACTTTTTGAAGAGGGAATAATGGTGGCACTTGTGTGCATAATCTTCTTATTGCATGTCCGTAGCGCTTTAGTTGCGATTATAACACTTCCCCTTGGAATTTTTGGAGCCTTTATTATTATGGCTAACCAGGGAATTACAGCGAATATCATGTCGTTGGGTGGAATTGCGATTGCGGTCGGAGCGATGGTGGATGCATCTATTGTCATGGTTGAAAATGCGCATCGCAAATTATCTCAATTGCCGAAGGATGCAACTTTCCAACATCGGCAAGAAGAATTAATAAAATCGGCGAAAGAAGTAGGTCCCGGGCTTTTCTTCAGTCTTCTCATTATTACAGTTTCTTTTCTGCCTGTCTTCGCTTTGACGGGGGAGAGTTACAGATTATTTGCTCCATTGGCGTTTACAAAGACCTATGCGATGGCCTTCGCTTCCGTCCTATCTGTTACGATAGTTCCTGTACTCATGCTCTGGTTAATTCGAGGAAGAATATTTGGGGAAGAAAAAAATCCAATCAATCGTCTGTTTGGTGCACTTTACCGACCAATCTTGAGATTAGCGTTGAAGCGTTGTTGGATCACATTAACCATTGCACTAGCTATTTGTGTATCTGCAATTTATCCAATGTCGAAAATAGGTGGCGAGTTTATGCCGCCTCTATACGAAGCTGAATTACTTTATATGCCCACGACCCTACCTGGTGTTTCTATAACTAAGGCGAAAGAAATTCTGGGACAGACAAATCGCTTGATCGCTGGAGTTCCTGAAGTAGATCGTGTCTTTGGTAAAGCAGGCCGCGCTGATACAGCAACAGACCCCGCTCCTATTTCTATGATTGAAACATGGATAAAACTTAAACCCAAAAACCAGTGGAGAAACGGTGTTACGGTTGAAGGTCTGATCAGCGAGCTTGATGATAGGGTTAAGATGCCGGGATTAGTTAATAGTTGGGGCTATCCAATAAAGATCAGAATGGACATGATTTCGACGGGCATCCGGACACCAGTTGGGATTAAAGTGTCGGGTCCCGATCTAAAAGAAATTGAACGTATTTCCCGAGAAGTTGAAGGTGTGGTAAAGACGATCAAAGGAACTCGGTCCGCCTTTGCAGATAGAGTACAAGGAGGCCGTTATCTTGAAATTACTCCAGATCGTCAGGAACTTGCTCGCCGGAATATTGATCTTGCAACCTTCCAGAATGTTATTGCTACAGCGCTGGGAGGGATGCAGGTAGGAGAAGTAGTGGCTGGAAGGGAACGATATGGAATTATGTTACGCTATGATCGACCTTTTCGGGAAACTAGAGAGCAGCTACTAGACATTCTGGTGCCAGGTGGTCCTGGGTTACACATTCCCTTAGAGGAACTTGCCTCTGTTTCATATGCCGAAGGTCCACCCATGATAAAATCGGAGAATGCACGTCTCAACGGCTGGGTCTTAGTTGATATTAAAAACAGGGATATAGCAACATATGTCATGGATGCACGGAAAGTTGTGAACGAAAGTATATCACTTCCATCGGGATATAATATCACCTGGTCAGGTCAGTTCGAGCAAATGCAGAAAGCACAAGAGCAACTTACCATTGCTGTCCCTGCTGTTCTGATTACAATTTTTATATTGCTGATGCTGCATTTTAACCGAACCGACAGAACTTTAATTGTAATGACTAGCTTGCCCTTTGGATTAATAGGTGGATTGTGGGCAATTTGGTTGGCGAATTATAATATGTCTGTTGCAGTCGCGGTTGGTTTCATTGCATTAGGTGGCATTGCTGTTGAAACCGCTGTGATCATATTGCTCTATATTGATGATCGTGTGCGCAAGTACCCTCCCAAATCCCAAGAAGATTTAGAAGACGCCATTCTATATGGTGCGGTTCTTCGATTGCGACCAAAGTTGATGACAGTCAGCGTGATCATAGCGGGTCTTCTACCTATATTTTTCACTGATGGTGTTGGTGCGGATGTTATGCGGCGAATTGCCTTACCTATGGTCGGTGGTATGGCATCGACCACATTGCTCACCCTGATCGTTATTCCAATCATTTATCGTATCTGGGAGGGAAAAAATCTTCCCAGTTCTTCATTAACCAAAAAAGGAGTTTAAATATGAAGAAACTTGTTATAGCTATAGCACTATCCCTTATGATGGCCACAGGGACGACCCATGCAGGCATGAAACATGACCATAAAAATATGAGTAATGGAAAAGTCGATGAGGCCATGACAATGATTAAGATCAACAATATCGATAAGAAAAACCGTACTTTAAATGTAGATCATGATAAAATTGCTGCCTTTGGTTGGTCAGCTATGACCATGGATTTACCAGTTAGTAAGAAAGTTGATTTAGATACTCTAAAAGAAGGTCAGGAAGTCATGGCGACCATAAAAAAAGGCCGTGACAAGAAATTTCGTATCATAAAGATTGGACATTGAGCGATAAATTATCGCTTAATCTAAATAAAATTATATTGCTCTTCATGGGACAACCCATCTTTGTTGTTCCCCATGAAGGTGCAAACGCCGTGGGGTAACTACTGAGATACGATATGGATGAAAAACAATAACTGTTGGCGTTAATGGTTATCGGAAAGGCCTTAAAAGTGCTGATGAATGGAGCGAAATAGCGGAAGATCACATTAGTTTCCAATTATAAAATATTTCTTTGTCGCACCTTAAAGCATCATACATCAATCGCTCAGTTTTAACGGCTCTTTTGAGTTTGTTCTGCTCTAACTCCACGCCCTGTTTTTGATTCCGTTGGATTATGTTATCTCGGTTTTCTTTCCACAAAAAATAAACTACTCAATTTGCGAAAGAAACACATGGAATGTAATGTAATCTTAGGTGACTTATAAGTGACTAATTTTGCTAACTCATTGTTTTTACNGTACTTGCATCAGATGCTCTATCCAGTTGAGCTACGGAGCCACGGGATGGAAAATACGACGCAAAGTCGCAGAAAACAAGAGCTTTCGCAAAATAAGTCGTTGATAAGTCACGATTTAAGGGGCGAACGAAATAATGCATTATAATCAATTACATACGATCCCAATAGTTCCCCTCATGAATCAAGTTAGGTTACTTTTAGGTTACTTTTTTTGTGGAGAGAAAGTCGCTAACGCCAACTCTAATCGCTAGTTATATTTTTCTTATATTGACAATGTTATGGGGATGGCTCAGGTTCAACTAATGTATCACATGGTCCGAAACATAATTTTGACTGTTATGGTAGTTCTAATGTTCACTAGCACTATCGCTAAAGCAATGTGTGCAGATTGTAAGTATACACATCACGAAATGCCAAATATTGAAACTTCTATGGATGACATGACGATGTGTGGCAATCATATGGAGAAATTTACTGAAAGTAAGCCTGACGCAGCTGACGGCTGCGCTGAACATGGATGCACTACGGTTAACCAGTTGCATAAATCCCAACTTTCTTTTGTTTTTCTGCTTTCATCCATCACGCATGATACTATGATTAGCATAGTGGGTGACTCCTATAATCCCGAGAAACTCAAAGACCCTCCCAAATCCTGATAAGTTGAATCGTTTATTTTCGCCGCAGAACGATTAATACGCGGTGTTTATTAGTTAGTCAGTTATTAGGGTAGACCTATGTTTTCTTTTAAGAAAGTGCACCTATTTGTTTGGTTGATAGGGGGAATATTTCCCTTTCCAGTTCTGTCATTCGATATTCCTTCAAAAGTTTATGGGATACTTGAGGAACATCCAGCAGTTCAAAAGTTAAAATTACAGTCGAATGCAGCCCTTCTTGAATCCTCTGCTAAGAATGGGTTGCCCGATCCTGAACTTATGGTTGGTATTAATAACTTCCCTCTAACCAAGCCTTCTTTCGATGACTACTTACCCACGANTAAGTCCATAGGTATAAAACAAATGTTTCCGTCGTTGGCTGGTCGAGAGGCACGAGCAGAAACAATCAGGATTCGCTCCAGTCTAATTGATTTAAAATCAAGTTATATTGTCCATCAGCTGTTTGGAAAATACTTAAAAGCTCATGCAGAAAAAGTTGCTTCTGATGAACGACGAGTTGTCCTAAAAGAACAACGCTATCTGCTTGATCGTTTTGAAAAAAGTCTTAACGCGCTTGCTGAGGTTAGCGACGCAAAGGCTTTTGAACGTCTGGCCGCTCTGGATGTACAACGTGCGGATCTAGAACTCCGTGAAATCCTGCTAGATGAAATTGCGGCATCGGCGCTAACTCAAATGAAAGCCATAGATGAGGATTTAGTCATTGAAAATAAACTGGATGGTGCAAATAAATTGAGAGTTCCTCTCGAACCGTATTCCTTCTGGACAGAATTGCTTTCCAAAGTAAGCAGGGAAATTGCCAGCGCTGATGTTATAGTTAAATCGTCCGCTTATAAGCCGGATTTCGGTGTAAGTTTGACCTATCAGCAACGGGAAAAAGGTACTTCTTTCAGAGGGGATGACTGGATTTCACTCAAAGCACTGATCCGTATACCATTCTGGGCTNCCCGCACACATGATAATCGCCTTGCTGCAGCTAAGGCAAAAGAAAACGCTGCAAGATTGGGAGTATCTCTGTCTCGTCGAGATTCCGAGGAACAATGGAATATTTTAAATGTTAAAAGAGAGAGTGCCTTGAATACTATAGCCCGACTATTAAAGAAGGCAGACGTTCTTGCCCAATCTTTAAAAGCCAACCGTAATAATTATGAAAGTGGGCTAGGAGATATCGCATCATTTCATACTATAGAAATGAAGCAACTTCAGATTAAAGACCAGATTATTCAGTATAAATTGAAAGCNGACAAAACTACTATATCTTTGCACATGCTAGTCAGGAGGCGAGTATGACTTCTATACGTAGTCATACACTAATTATCCTTGTGTTTTTGACAACTCTGGGTTCAGTAATTAGGTCGATGGATTTGTTATTGAATGTCAATTTGGAAAAACAAGTTTCTCCGTTAGGGTTCCTTTTTTCGCAGGCCATGGCAACAGAACGGGAGATTGAAGAAAAACAATACACTTGCCCAATGCATCCCCACTATATCTCTAGTGAACTTGGAACGTGTCCAATCTGTGGNATGAACCTTNTCGAAATTAAAAATTCAGATGCAAAACTCGAGANGGAAATAGGCGAAAATAAAAGAACAGNAGTCACTATCCCGGCAGAAATGGTTCAGTCAATGGGTGTCCGAACAGGCATTGCAGAACGTACACGATTATCTCGTTCCGTAAGAGCTTTTGGATCGATTGTAGAAAACACAAGATTGAAGGCCTCTATTTCTTCACGTGTTAAGGGATGGATAATCGATCTGAAGAAAAATTCGATTGGAGATCACGTTAGTGTAGGCGATTTGTTTTACACTCTCTATAGCCCCGATCTAATTTCAGCTCAACAGGATTTCCTCAACGCGTTGAGAAATGGATCGTCTTCTCGAAAAATAGCGGCTAAGCGACGTTTGGAACTTTTGGGCGTTTCGAAAAATGTCATTAGAAAGATTGTGAAACAAGACAAAGTTATCGAAGATATNCCCTTCTTCGCGACGGNATCGGGGACAATTGTAGATCTAGGAATTGCAAAAGGCACCTATGTGACACCAATGACCTCAATAGCATCACTTCAGTCGTTTGAAACAGTGTGGGTCGAAACGTCTGTTGCCGAGAAGGACATCGGTAAATTTAAAAAAGGTAATTTTGCCACTATTTCTGCACCGGCTCTTGGGGAATGGATGGGGCAGGGGATAATAACCTACATATACCCAACAGTAGACAAAAGTACCCGGACGGGTCGTATTAGAATAGAATTAGGAAATGAAAAGAATCTCCTGAAGCCAGGNGCCTTCGTCAACGTTGTCTTTGATGTTGAACAGTCGAGTGTTCTCGCAGTNCCATCCGAAGCAATACTAAGATCGTCAAAAGGAGCGCATGTCGTTGCTGTATTGGGTCAAGGTCGGTTCGCGCCGCTGAGTGTCAAGACAGGATTTATTTCTGAAGGTTATACACAGATCAAATCTGGGCTTGTAGAGGGTCAGGAAGTGGTTGTGTCAGGGCAATTCCTGATCGACTCGGAGAGTGCGTTGCAGGAGAGCTTCGCCAAGTTAAAGAAATCGCGCTTGCCTCTCTCTCAGCTTGATATACCGGAAGGAGATCTTCTCATGATTGATCATTTCATTGAAGCCGGTCTGTATGTTCACGAAGCACTTATTGATGGATACGACGTTACGCCGGCCAATCTTCAAGCTGGTATTGATGCAGCAATATACATAGCAAAAAAGTACGACGGAACAAAACTTAAGGATCTGGCAGAGAAGGTTAAAGTAAATATAGAAACACTTCAGATAAGCCGGAATGAAACAGAACTTTTTAAATCGCTTAATGATTTGATCAGTACTCTTGAGCGTTGGATTATCTTTGAACGTGCTGCTCGTTATCAGGAGAGAGACTTATCTTTGTTCAAGGATCAGAATTCAGGATTCATTTGGGTGCAGATCGGTAGAGAGGCCTCAAATCCCTATGGAATCGGAGAAATAAAGAGCATTTCTTATAAACAACCATCTGTGTCCAAACGTATGAACATTGACCAAAAAGCAAGGGAAATTGTTCCACATGTCAGCAACTGACCTTAAGGACCCAACGAAATCGTCGGTTGCTAGACTAATTGATTGGTCTGCGAATAATCAACTTCTCGTTCTTGTTGGTTCTCTTATATTAATAGTGGCCGGTTGGTTGTCTATTCAAACAACACCTCTGGATGCCATTCCAGATATGTCGGATACACAGGTAATTGTTCGTACCGACTATGCCGGTCAGGCCCCACAAATAGTGGAAGATTTGGTTACCTATCCCCTTTCGTCGCAGATGTTAGGAATTCCAAAAGCCAAAACAGTGCGTGGCTATTCTATGTTCGGAACAAGTTTCGTATACATCATCTTTGAAGATGGCACCGATCAATATTGGGCTCGCTCACGTGTCATGGAAGCTTTATCTAAATCATCAAGTAGCTTACCCCAACATGCAAGTCCTAAGATTGGTCCAGATGCCACGGGGGTGGGGTGGATCTACCAATATGCGTTGCTCGATAAGTCTGGAAAACTTGACCTCGCCCATTTACGTTCCTTGCAGGATTGGTTTGTCAAGTTTGAACTCGGAACCGTTGAGGGTGTCTCGGAGGTGGCGAGTGTTGGTGGTTTTGTAAAAGAGTATCAGGTCTTGCTTGATCCAAACCGGTTAAGGGCGTTTGATATTCATATTTCCCATCTGAAAAGAATCATTGAGGCTGCGTCCAGAGAGGCTGGCGGTCGCGTTCTTGAGCAGGCCGAGATGGAGTTCGTCGTCCGTTCAAAAGGCTATGTTTCTAAACTGAAGGACTTACAGGAAACTGTCGTTAAAGCAAGAGATGGAACGCCAGTTTTTCTTAAAGATATTGCACGGGTTGTTGAAGGACCAGAACTTCGTCGAGGTGTGACAGACCTGAACGGAGAAGGGGAAGTAGTTAGCGGGATCGTCATAATGCGATCTGGTGAGAATGCACTTAATGTCATCAAACGCGTCAAAGAGAAAATCAAGGAAATTAAGCTTGGCCTTCCCAAAACAGTGGAGGTTGTGCCGGTCTATGACAGAGCACCATTGATTGAATCCTCTATTGAATACCTGACAGAAAAACTTTTTGAAGAGGGAATAATGGTGGCACTTGTGTGCATAATCTTCTTACTGCATGTCCGTAGCGCTTTAGTTGCGATTATAACACTTCCCCTTGGAATTTTTGGAGCCTTTATTATTATGGCTAACCAGGGAATTACAGCGAATATCATGTCGTTGGGTGGAATTGCGATTGCGGTCGGAGCGATGGTGGATGCATCTATTGTCATGGTTGAAAATGCGCATCGCAAATTATCTCAATTGCCGAAGGATGCAACTTTCCAACATCGGCAAGAAGAATTGATAACATCAGCGAAAGAGGTTGGTCCCGGACTTTTCTTCAGTCTTCTCATTATTACGATTTCTTTTCTGCCGGTCTTTGCTTTGACGGGGGAGAGTTACAGATTATTTGCTCCGCTGGCGTTTACAAAGACCTATGCGATGGCCTTCGCTTCCGTCCTATCTGTTACGATAGTTCCTGTACTCATGCTCTGGTTAATTCGAGGAAGAATATTTGGAGAAGAAAAAAATCCAATCAATCGTCTGTTTGGTGCACTTTACCGACCAATCTTGAGATTAGCGTTGAAGCGTTGTTGGATCACATTAACCATTGCACTAGCTATTTGTGTATCTGCAATTTATCCAATGTCGAAAATAGGTGGCGAGTTTATGCCGCCTCTATACGAAGCTGAATTACTTTATATGCCCACGACCCTACCTGGTGTTTCTATAACTAAGGCGAAAGAAATTCTGGGACAGACAAATCGCTTGATCGCTGGAGTTCCTGAAGTAGATCGTGTCTTTGGTAAAGCAGGCCGCGCTGATACAGCAACAGACCCCGCTCCTATTTCTATGATTGAAACATGGATAAAACTTAAACCCAAAAACCAGTGGAGAAACGGTGTTACGGTTGAAGGTCTGATCAGCGAGCTTGATGATAGGGTTAAGATGCCGGGATTAGTTAATAGTTGGGGCTATCCAATAAAGATCAGAATGGACATGATTTCGACGGGCATCCGGACACCAGTTGGGATTAAAGTGTCGGGTCCCGATCTAAAAGAAATTGAACGTATTTCCCGAGAAGTTGAAGGTGTGGTAAAGACGATCAAAGGAACTCGGTCCGCCTTTGCAGATAGAGTACAAGGAGGCCGTTATCTTGAAATTACTCCAGATCGTCAGGAACTTGCTCGCCGGAATATTGATCTTGCAACCTTCCAGAATGTTATTGCTACAGCGCTGGGAGGGATGCAGGTAGGAGAAGTAGTGGCTGGAAGGGAACGATATGGAATTATGTTACGCTATGATCGACCTTTTCGGGAAACTAGAGAGCAGCTACTAGACATTCTGGTGCCAGGTGGTCCTGGGTTACACATTCCCTTAGAGGAACTTGCCTCTGTTTCATATGCCGAAGGTCCACCCATGATAAAATCGGAGAATGCACGTCTCAACGGCTGGGTCTTCGTTGATATTAAAAACAGGGATATAGCAACATATGTCATGGATGCACGGAAAGTTGTGAACGAAAGTATATCACTTCCATCGGGATATAATATCACCTGGTCAGGTCAGTTCGAGCAAATGCAGAAAGCACAAGAGCAACTTACCATTGCTGTCCCTGCTGTTCTGATTACAATTTTTATATTGCTGATGCTGCATTTTAACCGAACCGACAGAACTTTAATTGTAATGACTAGCTTGCCCTTTGGATTAATAGGTGGATTGTGGGCAATTTGGTTGGCGAATTATAATATGTCTGTTGCAGTCGCGGTTGGTTTCATTGCATTAGGTGGCATTGCTGTTGAAACCGCTGTGATCATATTGCTCTATATTGATGATCGTGTGCGCAAGTACCCTCCCAAATCGCAAGAAGATTTAGAAGACGCCATTCTATATGGTGCGGTTCTTCGATTACGACCAAAGTTGATGACAGTCAGCGTGATCATAGCGGGTCTTCTACCTATATTTTTCACTGATGGTGTTGGTGCGGATGTTATGCGGCGAATTGCCTTACCTATGGTCGGTGGTATGGCATCGACCACATTGCTCACCCTGATCGTTATTCCAATCATTTATCGTATCTGGGAGGGAAAAAATCTTCCCAGTTCTTCATTAACCAAAAAAGGAGTTTAAATATGAAGAAACTTGTTATAGCTATAGCACTATCCCTTATGATGGCCACAGGGACGACCCATGCAGGCATGAAACATGACCATAAAAATATGAGTAATGGAAAAGTCGATGAGGCCATGACAATGATTAAGATCAACAATATCGATAAGAAAAACCGTACTTTAAATGTAGATCATGATAAAATTGCTGCCTTTGGTTGGTCAGCTATGACCATGGATTTACCAGTTAGTAAGAAAGTTGATTTAGATACTCTAAAAGAAGGTCAGGAAGTCATGGCGACCATAAAAAAAGGCCGTGACAAGAAATTTCGTATCATAAAGATTGGACATTGAGCGATAAATTATCGCTTAATCTAAATAAAATTATATTGCTCTTCATGGGACAACCCATCTTTGTTGTTCCCCATGAAGGTGCAAACGCCGTGGGGTAACTACTGAGATACGATATGGATGAAAAACAATAACTGTTGGCGTTAATGGTTATCGGAAAGGCCTTAAAAGTGCTGATGAATGGAGCGAAATAGCGGAAGATCACATTAGTTTCCAATTATAAAATATTTCTTTGTCGCACCTTAAAGCATCATACATCAATCGCTCAGTTTTAACGGCTCTTTTGAGTTTGTTCTGCTCTAACTCCACGCCCTGTTTTTGATTGCGTTGGATTATGTTATCTCAGTTTTCTTTCCACAAAAAATAAACTACTCAATTTGCGAAAGAAACACATGGAATGTAGTGTAATCTTAGGTGACTTATAAGTGACCAATTTTGCTAAGTCATTGTTTTAAAAGCTGTTGCAACTGGTAGCGCATCTGCTTTGGGAGCAGAGGGCCGGCGGTTCGAATCCGTCCACCCCGACCAAAATGGGCTGCAATCAAAAGATGCGACGTGCAAGATATAGCTCAAGAAAAACCGGGAAAACGCTTGAGAGAAAATGTCTCTAACTCATTCGGTCTTTCTCCTGTACAAATAAACTCTGCCATCAGCTCTCCAAGAGCAGGAGCAAGAGTCACGCCGCTGTGGGTTACCAAAAGAAAAAAATTCTCAGTCCCTGGAAATATATCTGCAATACTTTGTCCATCATCTGGGACTGGTCTTATTCCGACAGTAATCTTGCAGTCTTCGACGGTTAGGTCGTCAGGAATGCCAACTAAGAATTCGCGCGCCCGTTTCAAAAGACAATTCGCTGCAAATTTTCGGTTTGTCGGTGTGTCCTCTTCCGCTATTACTCCATCCATATCATCCGACCCTATTCGCCAGCCTCCAGAAAAATGAGGGAGAGCGTGAAGATCTGGACTTTGCTCCCAGTAAATAACCCGTCGTGTTAAACGTTTTGTTCCCAATGGGGGGGTGGTTATAAGTATACCGGGTGACTTTCTTACAGGGAACCGATTAGCGAAACCAGCAAATCCAGTCAAACTCGCTAATAGCTCTGGTGTGTTGGGTCCACCAGCCAATAGGACCTGAGTTGCTTTAATCTCACCATTTGCAGTTAATAAACCCGTGACATTACCGGAGTCATCAGATGCAAGTGATAAAACCTCATTATTTTCTACTACTGACGACCCGGCATCTTCTAACTGTTGAGAAAGAAAATGAACAAACCGCGGAGCATCTAGGCACATCTCGCTAAAACTCAATAAACCTTCGTACTCGCCCATATAATTTATGGATGGTTCAAGTATCTGTAAATCCTTACTTTTTACCCATGTTACAGGATATTCTTCTTGCTGTAGGAGCGAAAATCTTTTTTTTAATTCGTCATATCGTACTGCATCATTTTTTGGGGCTATCCAGATTTGCCCGCATGGGTTTAAGCCAAGAGGATGCTCCCCAAACGTTTGAGCAAGTTTAGTGTAGCCACTAAGACCTCTGGCATTTAAATGCATATACTCGCCTTTGGCTGCTTTTGAGCTAGCATTTATCCATGCGAAACTGTTGGCTGTGGTACCGGTAGCGATTTTATTTTTTTCTATCACAGCAACCTTTTTTCCAGTTTTGGAGAGAAAAAATGCAGCAGTCATCCCCACTATACCGCCACCGATTACGGCTACATCATAAGATTCCATGTGAACTATCCCTTACTAAACTATTCAATTCGCTTCACAAACATTTCATAGTTTTGATAAAAAATAAACTCGACCAACTTTTTTATTGAAATCTGCTTTTGGTTTTATTGGCTAAAGCTACTAGGGACAGCATTACTGGCACCTCGACCAACACTCCTACGACGGTAGTTAGAGTGGCACCTGAATTTAATCCAAAAATACTAATAGCAACTGCTACAGCTAATTCAAAGAAATTAGAAGTTCCAATCATGGCGCAGGGGGCAGCGATACGATGCGGTACCTTGAGAAGCCATGCAGTAAAATAGGCGATAAAAAATATACCGTATGATTGTAGGAGTAGAGGAATTGCTATCAAGATAATTAGCAAGGGGTTTTCTAATATGATTTCTCCTTGAACCCCAAAAAGTATCACTACGGTAGCCAGTAATGCTATCATGGAAAAAGGTTTCAATTGATTTGTGAACTCAGTGACTTTTTGGTCTGAGAAAGCCGACTTTGTTAATTGGTGCCTTGTAACTACTCCCGCAATCAGTGGAATAACAACATATAAAGTCACTGATAATAATAGCGTCTCCCAGGGGACAGGAATGTCTGTTACTCCAAGTAATAAGGCTACAATTGGCGCGAATGCAAAAACCATTATTACATCATTTAAACTGACTTGGACCAAGGTGTAATTTGGATCACCATCGGTTAATTGTGAC
>NHCU01000013.1 GCA_002167365.1 Betaproteobacteria bacterium TMED41
AGGTCCCTGGTTCGAGCCCAGGTCGGGGAGCCACAGATTTGATTTACCAAAAATTTTCTCTTCTGTGAACACTTTCAAACCTGAGAAAAAAAATTATGCTCAATCAACAAAGTCTATTTTTTGCATGAAATCCATAAATTTTTAAGTTATTATTTTTTTTCTGGAAATGANGATAAGATTTTTAATTTTTTGACCACATATTTTACATATATGATTGATAAAGAATTAACACTAATAGTCAGACATGGTTGTATCTATTGTGAAATGGCCATTAATCTCTTAGATGAAAAAGAACTATCCTACAAACTTCTAGTACTAGATGAAGATTTTTCGCGGGAAGAATTTTATGAAATGGTTCCTAATGCCAAAACATTTCCGCAAATACTGGTTAACGGAAAGACAATTGGTGGATATGAAGAACTTGCAGTCAAAATAAACAATCTGGGTTAACCAAAAATACCCCATTGTCATATTCCCAGCATAGTAACCATACCCATTAGTAGTAGAATCCATCCTAGCCCAATCACCAAATATAAAAACAAGTCTTTTGTTCTTCCATCAAAAAAAACTCTATCTACTTTCATTATGAATTTGTACCAGGCATACAAAGGTATTAAAAACAAAACAGCAACAAAGAAAACTTTCATGGTTTAAATTTTTATGTATAGTTAATTTTTATTAGTGTCTAAAATCATCCATTAGTTTCGGTTAAATCCCATTTGCCTTTTTTTTCCATTAGGCTTTTATCTTTTGGGCATATTGGAGGACCATATTTAACAAACTTAGTGCTAACAGTGGCTTGAAATCCGCATTTCGGACAAACAGCTCTGGGGTTTAATCTTACTGCCGACGATTGATTTGCGGGGAAATTCATGGTGGCGTGAGGATACATTCCAAAATTTTTAATAAGCTCAGATGATATATTTTCCAATCGCTTCTTTAACTTGGGGCCAGCAGAAGCATGAATCATCTTACCTTCTAATCCAATTGCAGTAGCTATCCTCTTAAACTCTTTGCCATGCTTACTTTGGCAATCATCAACAGCATGAACGAGTTCATGAGTTAATGTATCTAACACATCATATGGTTTGGAGTACAACGGCGTGATAAATATCTCATTAATACCATCAGATGAGCAAGATGTGCCCCAACATTGGCCGACAACAGAGCCCCGTCGAGAAGTACAAGGAAATGCGCAAGAAACTCTTACTTTAGGTAAAAGAAAGCCTTGCTCCGAAAAAATTGGATCTAATGCTTTGACCGCTGCCACCAACCATGCTTCGCGTGTAAATGGTATTTTGAATCGCATGAGCTTATTTTACTTCACAAGGAATGTTCATTATTAAAATCATACTACTTAATAAGAAAAGGGTAAGACCTGCAAAATATTATTTGGAAATATTGAGTCTGTTTTACCAGAACAATATACTTTTGAACCAACCCAAATCGTCAATAACCTGACCAATCAATAGGCCTATTGCAAAAAAAACCAAACACAACAACCAGGAAGGATAATCCATGATTTTAACCTTAAAACAAAAAGAATAAAAAAGAGCCTTTAATGATAATTACAAAATAGATAAGTGTTGGAAGCCAGAGTTTAATTTATTCATGACTAACTATTATTTCTGAATAATCATGATTGATTTAAAACCACTTTAAGTAAATCAAGTTGAAGCTAATTCAAACATTTATTCTAATAACTTGAAAAGTATCGAACTAACAAATCCAGCAAGAGTGGCTAAACCAACAAGGTTATTATCCGCCAAATGAGCGGCCTCAGGTAACATCGCTGCACAAATCATCGTCAGCATTGCACCTGCAGCTAACCCCTCCACAAGTACAAGGGTCGAATGAGAAACTCCATCTCCAACAAAAGCACCAATTGCGGCTCCTGCAGCAGTTAAAATTACCAATGAACCCCAGAGTGAGAGTATTTTCCATATTTGCATACCTTCCTTTTTCATTTGCGCTGAGCTAGATAGTGCTTCAGGAAAATTCGATAAAAACAATCCCGCTATAAACGTATATGGCAGAACATCGAAAAAACTCGGTTCCACACTTGCCGCCACACTAGCGGAGATTAACGTTAAAACAGCAATTCCCAAAACAAAACTCTCAGGTATTGCATCNAGCATAATCCCTAACCAAATTGCAAAGGCAGCATTTCCATGTGAATTATATTGTTTCTGCAAGTCCGCTCTCGTTGGCAAATCACCGGTATCACCATGGTGAACAGCCTCCATTGCTAGCTCAGCCCATTTGGCCCTTGCGTCAGCATCCTTTTCTACATGTACAATATTTTCTTCGAACCTTTCCTTGGCCATCGATCTTAATTCATCGTCAAACTCCGGTATTTTTTCCCTCAGCTCGTGAAAATCCTCGGCTGATAGTACTAAAAGTTCTGTTTCGTCATTTGATGTGCAATCAGCCGTTCGATTCACCGCATTAAGCAAAGACATTTCACCAACAATTTCACCCTTCGCAAGAATTAAATCTGGGTGATCCGGACTTTCGATCTTTAGAGACCCACTACGAATAACGTACATTGATTCGGGGGTATCTCCNCGAGTATAGACGATGTCACCTTTGTGAAGAAAACGAGGTTTCAAATGACCAATAATAACACTCATGTCTTCTGGGTCTAATTTATAAAATAAAGGGACATCAGCAACGTCTTTCATTGCTTTTTTGAAAAACTTTTCCTTGTCAACAGCAGATTTAGAGATAATATAAGCGGTTTTTCTAAGATAGCCACCTTTTTGATTAATGAGTTGATCCAATAAAACAAAAAGTAACCCTCCTACGACAGCCCCAATTATAAGTAGAAAGAAGTGATGTTCAGCCTCCAACCTTTGTTTGGCGTCCTTCGCAGAACTAAGTTCATATATTGTAGGTGCTACCAATTCTAAAGCTAGAGCCGAAAGCAGTGCACCAGCACCAAAAGCTGCCATTAAGCCAATTACAGTCGAAGATACCCTAAAATAAATACCAATTGCTGAACCTAAAAGTAGTGAAATAGAAGCAATGACTCCAACCATTGCTGCCCAAAAAACAAAAACGTCCATTTTCCCCCCAAAAATTAAAACACAAGTACTATTGATAATGTAGGGTGTTATTTAAAATTAAAAAAAATACAATGTTTAATCAAAAAAAATTTTACAAAAACAACCAGGATAAATTTGTCGTCAACTACCCGCAAGAAAGATTAGATGGTGAACTATACAAGTACTGTTGTGTTCATTGTAAGATCGATACCCTAACTATTCGAGGCAAGGTTGAAAACCACTCTCAAAATTGTGAATTTCGTATTAATTTTATGAAAAACTCCCAAAAAATTTCATAAAACTATTAGCTAAAAAACAAATTGTACTGAGCAATAAAAGCAAAAGCTCCAGCAACATAGCCCACTAATGCTAGTAAACTTATTTTCTTGACATACCAAATGAAGTTTATTTTCTCAATGCCCATTGCGGCCAATCCTGCAGCCGAACCAATTATCAAAATCGAACCACCAGTTCCTGCACAAAAAGCCAAAAATTGCCACAAGAAACCATCCTTGGGATAAATGTCCATTGGGAACATTTTGATTGAGGCAGCAACCATCGGAACATTATCAACCAAAGAACTCATTAGCCCGATAATACCAATTATGAGAGCAGTATTACCTAGAGTTTCACTGAGATACTGAGCAACTGTTGGAAGAATTTTACTGTGCTCTAAAGTTGCAACTGCTAGTAATATACCTATGAAAAATACTATTGAGCTCATGTCAATCTTAGAAAGAGCATGAGCTAAAGAAAAATTTTGTTGCTCTTCTGAGCTTTTGTTTTTGTGCAGTAAGTCAGTTATTAGCCACAAAAACCCGAGACCAAACATAACACCTAGAAAAGGAGGTAAATGAGTAATCATCTTAAAGATTGGAACTGAGACGAGAACACCAATACCACTATAAAAGATAATATTTCTGTCGGATTCAGATGCAGGAGCATGTCTTGCAATTCCAACACTTGTCTTAGGGGCCTCAACACCTTTTCCTTTAAGAGAATTCGTTACAAATAATAGAGGAATGGCCGCAGCAACTACAGATGGAATAAACACCTGGTAAATAACAGTTACTGCCGAAATCTTATCTGCTACCCACAACATGGTAGTTGTGACATCACCAATTGGAGACCAAGCTCCACCAGCATTAGCTGTTATGACGATTAAGCCAGCAAAAAGTAATCTGTCTTGTTTGTTACCAAGAATTTTTTTCAAAAGTGAGCACATCACGATGGTAGTTGCCAAATTATCTAACACCGCACTTAAAAAGAAAGTAGCAACTCCTATTTGAAATATCAATGTTGATAACTTTTTTGTTTTGATACGGTTGGTGATTATGTCAAAACCGTTATGTATGTCAATCAGCTCAACTATTGTCATTGCTCCCATAAGGAAGAATACTATTTGACCAACCTCGATTAGAGTATGGCCTAACTTGTCATGAGCAACATCATGAGGTGTAAGTCCACTCATAAGGGCGAAAATTACCCACATCAAGCCAGCTCCAATTAATGCTATGGCAGATTTATTTACTCTTAGAGGATGTTCTAATGCNATTGCCGCGTAAGAAACAACGAATATTATTGAAAGGGCTGCTATCACTATATAATCCTCCAGTAACAATTTCTTGAAAGCAATAATTCAAGGAAATTATTGATTGTTATAATTTTTTTTATAATAGAAACACAATTACGTTAAATTTAGTACTTATTAATTAAACTAACTTAAGACGCTTAAGTTGTTTTTTACAAAAATTGCTTCCAATGATTGGTTAATCTCTTCTCTGTTGATCGAAAATTTACTTAAAAACCGTTCAAACAACTCCAGTTCCTCTGGTTCAGCCACTTCATCAGAATGTAATGAATCATAAATATTAAAAAGAATGCAAATTTTTTGTTCTTTATTTAGAGTAGATGAAGCNANATCAAGAAATTCANNAACGGANGTTTCCCTAACATAATCCAATGCATTTTCTAGAAGCTTATCGTCACCACCAACAACTGTTTTTAACTGTCCCCACTCCTGTTGAGCTATAGTACCGTCAACAGATGACATGTATATAAGGCTAGAAGCCATGATAAGTTTTGGGTCTAATTTGATTGCAGTATTATCTGGCATGCTTTTTACTCCAATTAAAGATGAGTATTTTTATAACAGATAACCATCCTACATATTTCGTTAAAGTAATATCCATTATGCGAATCCTTATAGACTCTCACATTTTTACATAATGAACAAGCACAAAAATATTCAATACTTTCAATACTTGTTAGTAACTTTGTGAATGAAATANTAATTAATGTAGATTTTAATTTTGAACATCTTTATGAAAAAAACTATTTACAATTACTATTTACAATTACNATTAGTTANTATGNATTGATTTTGNTAATGGCTAAAATTTTAANANACGAATTGTCAAGAATAATCGAAATGGCATGGGAAGACAGGACTCCCTTTGAAGCATTAAAATCTCAATTCGGAATTTCAGAAAAACAAGTCATTAAATTAATGAGACAAAACATGAAAAAAAGTTCTTTCAAACTTTGGAGAGAACGAGTCAGAGGAAGAAAAACCAAACATATAAAATTACGAATACCAAAAATCACAAAGGCATATTGTCTTAAGCAATACAAGCCTTAACTCAATTTACACTTACTTCCAACATATAATTTTCATAAGGTCAGAGTCAGGAGTACTCGCAACAATCATTTTCCAATCTGTTTGCTTAGGATAATTTGCAATAACTGGTCCTCTGCCATTTCTAAGCGCATGAGATTTGAGCCTCATGATTTTATATCTTGCCCTTCTACAGTCGAATTTTTGCTTCACCAAAACAGAATATTCACCTGAGCGAGTAGGTTTAATGTAATTGGCTAGGATCCAGACAGTTTTATATTTTTCACTCTCTTTAAGAGAGCCTGGGTCATAAAAAAATGTTGCCACTGTGTTCTGAGAAAAATTGATCCACACAAATCTAGCATGTAATGTGGAAGCAAAAAATAAGAATACGATAAATTGTATAAAGTAAAATTTATATATTTTCATTTGCAAATTTTAATTTAAGAATTTCAATTTGGTTCCTCTAAAGCACTATCTAATCCCTTAGTAATAGGGTTTGTAAAGTAGGTAATCAGTCTTCTTTCCCCTACACGAAAGTCGGCTTTAGCTAGCATTCCAGGGGTCAAATCAGCTTTTTTACGCATTTTTTTTATGGAATCCCTATCCAAATCAACCCTAGCCCTATAAACAGGCTGTTTCTCTCCTGTAAGAGTTTCTGCAAATGTGTCTTCTGAAACAAAAACCAATTTTCCAGAAATATCACCAAATTGTTGAAAAGGCAGAGCATCGAGTTTCACGGAAACATCTGCACCGACTTTTAAATCACTTATGTCCTTGGGATCAACATCCACCTCCAAAACCAGTGGAACATCTCTTGGTACTAGTTTAACAACAACTTGACCTTCTTTAACAATGGAACCCTCAGACTGAATTGGGACGTCTAACACAATTGCGTCAACAGGTGCTCTGATGAGTAATTTTCCTTCAACTTTAATTAACGCTTTTTGCTCTTCCCTAAGTTGAATCTCNGTTTCTTGCTCAGATTCCAGTTGTTCAACAATTTCGGCATTTTTGGTAGACAANGTAGTTTCTGACTGGCTTAATACTTTTGTNACAGCCAACAAACTGTCTTTAGCTTGAATTAAAGCCAATCTTGAAACAGCTCCTTTTTTAAATAACTTTTCATGTGCCTCCATTACTTGCCTTTTTAACTCTACTTGTTGCTGGTTTACGCTAATAAGGTTTCTTAAAGAATCATATTCATTAATTTTCTTTAAGAGAATATCCCTGTTTGAATTATTGAGTTGAGATCTTATAGATTCAGTTAATTTTTCACCTTTCAGATTTTCTTCCTCTAAAGACAACCTTTTAATACGTTGTCTCACCGAATTAAGCTTTAAAGCGATTATTTTTAAATCTGAATCAACATCTGAGGGATCTAAAGAAGCCAAAATCTGATTTTTTTTTACTCTATCTCCTTGTCTAACTTTTATTTGAGTGATAACGCTATTTTTACTTGCCTGCACCTCAATATTTGAGACTGAAGTAACAAATTTTCCCCGGGTCGAGACAGTCGTATCCACGAAGCTTACGATCGAAAAAACTAAACTTGAAAAAACTAATAGTAAAATCACTGTTCCGGAGTAAACATGTGCTCGTGAGGCTGGCTTATCATATATTGCATCAGGATCAGTTGAAACTTTAGTAAATTCATCAAGTGGACTTTTCTTGTTTCCATTACCCATATCAGTCTGATTTAGTATGAGATTACTACTGTAGGGTTTATCTCTCATTAAATCTGTCAGTTTTCTGTTTGCCTCTCTTAGATTAGAAGAAAGTTTCTTTAAGAGATTTAATGCTATCTTAGGTTTTTGACTTAGATATAAAAGAAAATTTTCACTATCAATTTCAGTAACGATTAGGTCTGATTTTGCTCTGGCTCCTGCACTTCTTAGCCCACCCTCTATAATTGCCATTTCACCAAATAAAGTTGCTTGTTCAAGAGTAGCTAAAACTGTAAATCCATTAGGTGTTAATTTTACGA
>NHCU01000014.1 GCA_002167365.1 Betaproteobacteria bacterium TMED41
GGGGGAAAACCTGATGTTTTGATGAAATGAGAAATCATTTCTAAAATTTGTTTTTGACGATCAGTTAATGTTTTCATGAAAATTGCTTTAAAATATACTGAATAAAATTACAGTATATTTTTTTTTCTATTTTTACAAGCTTTTATTTCAAAAATAAGTTTTTACATACCCTCATAGTTTGGTCCTCCCCCCCCCTCAGGTGCAACCCATACTAAATTTTGTGTTGGATCTTTAATATCACAGGCTTTGCAGTGGAGGCAGTTTTGGGAATTTATATGAAGTTTAACTTTCTCTGTATATTCGACAGCTGGTTGTCCATCTTCATCTAAATATTCATAAACACCAGCAGGACAATACCTCGATTCGGGACCACTATAAATTTTAAAATTTATCGAGTTTGGAGTTTGTGGATTTTTTACTTTTAAGTGTATAGGTTGATTTTCCTCATGATTGACACCTGAGAGTGGCAATGATGATAATCTGTCGAAGGTGATTTTTCCGTCTGGCTTGGGATATTCTTTTCTTTGACAAGATACAGAGCTTATTAGATTTTCATGGTCTGGTTTTGTGGAAGGTACTTTTATGAATGATTTGTTGCGCAAAATATTTTGCTCAACATAAGTGACTACTCCACCAAAAAGCATGCTTTTATTCATTAAGCCTTTAAAATTTTTGGCAGTATCAAGTTCTGTATAAAGCCATGATTTTTTAAATTTTTCTTCAAAATTTTTCAACAAAATAGCAGTAGAAAAATCATTATTTTTGGTTGAATGATGGAAAGCTTCTGCAACCAAAATACCACTTTTAATAGCAGAATGTGAACCTTTAATCCGAGATGAATTTAAAAAACCTGCATTACAACCTATAAGTGCTCCTCCAGGAAAAATATACTTTGGAAGACTATATAAGCTTCCAGCTGTTAAGCTTCTTGCTCCATATCCAACTCTTTTACCACCTTGTAAGTTTTTTAAAATTTTAGGATGTGTTTTGAGTTTTTGAAATTCTTGAAATGGCGAAAGCCATGGATTTTTATAGTTAAGACCAACTATCAAACCAATAGATACCCGATTATTTCCCATGTGGTATAGAAAAGCACCACCATAAGTTCCTGAATGTAATGGCCACCCTAAGCTGTGAATAACAGTACCTGGTTTTGAATTTTCCGTTGGTATTTCCCACAACTCTTTAATACCTAAGGCATAGTTTTGAGAGCAAGAGTTTTTATCAAGCTGATATTTTTCAATCAAGATCTTTCCAAGCTGTCCCCTTGATCCCTCTGCAAAGATTGTAAATTTTGCTTTTATCGCAATGCCTGGAGTATAGTTTTTTCCATTAGATCCATCACGATTACGCCCAAATTCTCCAGTCTTAACTCCGATAACATCTCCAGCATGTCCATAAATTGGTTCTGTAGCAGCAAATCCAGTAAAAATTTCTATACCTATTTCTTCAGCTTTCGACCCAAGCCATTTAACGACGTCAGATAAGCTAGCAATGTAGCATCCAGAGTTACTGAGTGATTTGGGAATTAAAAAATTAGGTATTTTGAAAGAGTTACTTTTATTCAAAAAAAAATAAAACTCGTCGTTTGTAACTCGATTTTTAATAGGACATTTCTCTGCCTTCCAATTTGGAAATAATTCTGATAAGGCTGTTGTATCAATTATGGCGCCAGAAACTATGTGGCCACCCAAAGTGGATGATTTTTCAATTACGCAAATTGAAATGACCCTATCCTCTTTAATAGCCAATTGTTTGAGTTTTATAGCGGCAGAGAGTCCGGATGGACCAGCCCCAACGATTAGCACATCAAATGTTAACTCTTCTTCTGTCATTCTTATATTATGTAAAAAGCATTTAGTTTATTCTAACAATTAATAGATATATTCTTCTTTATACATAAATAAAGGCTAATTCATTGTATTAATATGTATAACAACTCAAAAATTATGGTTTTTTGACTTTTAAATTTTTTGTAGGTGCTTTTGTGACTAAATTCGTATTTATAACTGGAGGAGTTGTTTCATCTCTTGGAAAAGGAATTGCTGCCGCGTCTTTGGGAGCACTTCTAGAGTCAAGGGGGCTTAGGGTCACAATAATTAAAATGGATCCGTATTTAAACGTTGACCCGGGGACAATGAGCCCATTCCAGCATGGCGAGGTTTTTGTTACTGAGGATGGAGCAGAAACAGATTTGGATCTTGGGCATTATGAGAGGTTTATTGATACAAAAATGCGAAAAATTAATAATTTTACAACTGGACAAATATATGATTCAGTTCTTCGCAAAGAGAGAAAGGGTGATTATTTAGGAGAAACTGTGCAAGTTATTCCCCATATTACGAATGAGATTCAGGATTTCATTTTTCGGGGTACTAAAATTGGGAAAGATAAAAAAGCTGAGATTGCAATTGTTGAAGTAGGTGGTACTGTTGGTGATATAGAATCACTACCTTTTTTGGAGGCCATAAGACAGATGGCATTGAGATTGGGAAAAGGAATGACTTGCTATGTTCATTTAACTTTAGTTCCTTTTCTTGAATTTTCCGGAGAACTAAAAACTAAACCTACCCAACATTCAGTTCAAAGGCTAAGGGAGATTGGAATAGTACCAAACCTAATTTTATGCAGAGCTGATAGGCCAATCCCCAAAGAGGAATGTGAGAAGATTTCATTATTTTCTAATGTACAAAAAGATGCCGTTATTTCNGCTTATGATGTAGATTCAATATATAAAATCCCNCGNATTCTTTTTGAACAAGGNGTTGATGAAATTATTTGTCAATCTTTAGATTTGTCNCTACCATCAGCCAATTTGGCAGTTTGGGATNCATTATTAGGTAAACTTACACTTCCTCAAAAGGTTATTAAAATGGCAATGGTTGGTAAGTACGTTGACCTTAAAGAATCATACAAATCTTTGTCAGAGGCCCTAATTCATGCAGGTATTCATTCTCAAGCAAAAATTGTTGTTGAATATATTGATTCAGAATTAATAGAGAAAAGTGGAGTTGATCAACTTATTAGTTATGATGCTATTTTAGTGCCTGGAGGTTTTGGATCTAGAGGAATTAATGGAAAGATTTCATCCATAAAATATGCAAGGGAGTCTGGTACCCCATTTTTGGGTATCTGTTTGGGNATGCANTTAGCTGTTATTGAGTTCGCAAGAAATGTTGCAGNAATGTCAAATGCAAATTCAACCGAGTTTGATCCTGAAACACCTTTTCCGGTAGTAGCGTTAGTAACTGATTGGCTTGGNGAGGATGGAATANCTGAAAATAGAAATTTACTGTCTGATAAAGGTGGAACCATGCGTTTGGGGGCACAACATATTGTAGTATTTAAATCCACACTATCTCATAAGATTTACGGTGNGTNTACTAACGAAAGGCATCGACATAGGTACGAACTTAATAATGATCTTAGACCTAAACTTCAAGATGCTGGACTTATAATCAGTGGTGTAACGGAGAAAGACAATTTGGTTGAAATAATTGAGGTCTCTGACAAAAAGCATCCTTGGTTTGTTGGTGTCCAGTTTCATCCGGAATTTTCCTCAACACCAAAAAAAAGTCACCCTCTATTTAAATCTTTTGTTGANGCATCCATTTCATTTTCGAGCATTAGGATAAAATCAGATAAAAAAGAACAACATTCAAACTTAGATAAAGGAATACATGAAACTTCTGGATTTTGACATTGGCATNAANCATCCATTATTTATAATCGCTGGCCCTTGCGTAGTAGAGTCCGAATCTTTGCAGATTGAGACAGCTGGATTTTTAAAAGAATTATGTGACAAATTAGCTGTACGTTTTATATTTAAATCAAGCTTTGATAAAGCAAATCGGTCATCTGCTGATTCGTTTCGAGGTTTAGGATTTGAAACTGGCCTAAAGATTTTAGAAAAAGTAAAAAAAGAGATTGGTGTGCCAATTCTCACGGATGTTCATGATATAAGTGAAATTGATGAGGTATCAAGCGTTGTTGATGTTTTACAAACTCCTGCCTTTTTGTGTAGGCAAACGGATTTTATCTCTGCCGTTGCAAAAAGTAGTAAACCGGTTAACTTGAAGAAAGGACAATTTTTAGCTCCTGATGATATGAAAAATGTAGTTAAAAAAGCACGAAAATCAGCAACAGAATCTGGATTGAATGATGATAAATTTATGGTTTGTGAAAGAGGCGTGACTTTTGGTTACAACAATTTGATAAGTGATATGAGAAGCTTGGCAATAATGAGAAATACAAATTGTCCAGTCATTTTTGATGCAACTCATTCAGTTCAATTACCTGGTGGACTTGGAAACGCTTCCGGAGGCCAACGGGAATTCGTTCCAGTTCTGGCTCGTGCTGCAGTTGGTGTTGGAGTTTCAGGACTATTTATGGAAACACATCCTAACCCTAAAGTTGCATTGTCTGATGGACCAAATGCAGTCCCACTGGTAATGATGGAAGATTTGATTGGTCAACTACTGAAAATTGATGAGACAGTTAAAAGCATGAAGTTTTTAGAAGAAAAAATTAATGATTTTTAAATCAAAAAATAAAATATTTCAAATCTATATTATTTGATGAGGATTGGACTATATGAGTTCTATTGTAGATATTTTGGCAAGGGAGATTATTGATAGTAGGGGCAATCCTACTGTTGAATGTGATGTAGTTTTAGATTCTGGCGCTGTAGGTAGGGCATCGGTTCCAAGTGGAGCTTCAACTGGTTCTGCCGAGGCTATTGAACTTAGGGATTGTGAATCAAAAAGATTTTTTGGCAAAGGAGTAAAGTCAGCTGTAAGTAATATTACTAACGAAATCACTGAACTTTTGTTAGGTCTAGATCCTAGAGCTCAGTCCTTGATTGATTATGAATTAATTAATCTAGATGGTACTGAGAACAAATCAAGATTAGGTGCTAATGCAATGTTAGCAGTCTCTTTGTCTGTAGCAAAGGCTGCCGCAATTGATAGTAGATTGCCACTTTACAGATATCTTGGCGGTATTGGAACTTCATCAATGCCAGTTCCAATGATGAATATCATTAATGGAGGAGTTCATTCTAATAACAACTTAGATATCCAAGAAATGATGATTGTACCAGCGGGTTTTACAAGTTTTAGTGAGGCTTTGCGATGTGGAAGTGAGATTTTTCAGACCTTGAAAGAGGTCATTGGGAAAAAAGGAATGTCCTTAGCTGTTGGAGATGAAGGAGGTTTTGCTCCTGATGTAAAAAGTCACTCAGAGGCTTTGGACTTGATTATGGAGGCAATACATCTTTCTGGATATAAGCCCGGTGATGAAGTTAGTTTGGCTCTGGACTGCGCCAGTACCGAGTTTTTTGAAAAAGGTACATATAATTTAAAAGGTGAGAACTTGTCACTAGATCCAGTGGACTTTGTTTCACTATTGCAAAATTGGTGTGATCAGTACCCTATTATTTCCATTGAGGATGGAGCAGCTGAAAATGATTGGTCAACTTGGGAACTCTTAACTGAGAAACTTGGATCTAAGATTCAGTTAGTGGGAGATGATTTGTTTGTTACAAACACAAAGCTATTACAAAAAGGTATAGATCTAGGTATCGCAAACTCTATTTTAATTAAAATTAACCAAATTGGAACTTTAACTGAAACATTTTCTGCAATAGCGTTAGCAAAAAGAAATGGATACAGCTCAGTAGTATCTCACCGGTCGGGGGAAACTGAGGACACAACCATTGCCGATATTGCGGTTGGTTCAAATGCTCTTCAGATAAAAACTGGTTCTATGTCTAGAACTGACAGAACATCTAAGTATAATCAGTTACTTAGAATCGAAGAAGATTTAGGTAAATTAGTTCACTATCCTGGTTATGATGCATTTCGAAAAAAAAGAGCATGATTGTCAAAATTTGAGTGGTTTATGAATAATCAGTTTTTATCATTATTGTTTAAAAAATATTTAGTTTTTATACCATTGCTATTAATTCAATTTCCACTCTGGTTTGGGGAAACTGGCTGGTTAGATGTATGGGACAAAGAAAAGAATTTACAAATATTACAAACTAATCTAAGCAATGATGAAAAAAAACTTATGGAAATTCGAGCAAAGGTGAGAGATTTTAAAGACGGGTATAACTCTATCGAAGAAATTGCAAGATATAAAATGGGCATGATTAAGCCAAATGAGAAATTTTTGCAATTAATCGTTGATAAGGACAATGAAAGTCCTTAATTAAACAATCTGTAACAAGTTTCCTCATCAAAAGAAAACAATTTGTTACAAAATTCACAAGTTACTTCAATTTTTTTTTCAGAGGATATTAATCGTTTAATTTCATTTTCCCCNAGCATTTTTAACATTTTCATTGTTCGTTCTATATTGCAGTGGCAAAAAAAAGTTGGTATTTTGGTTTTTAAAATTTTATTTTCAAGATTCTCAAAAAAATGACTTGCTGTTGTGTAAACATTTTCCTGATTTAGAAAATTCAGGGGTATCTTCCGTATTATTTTTTTTAATTTGCTCCACTCTAAATCCTCTTCATCTTTTTTTGTTGGCATTTTTTGGATGAGCATCCCGCTAGCAGTTTTATATGAAGAAGTTAAAATCAAGTCAGAATCAATTTGTTCAGAATTTTTTAGATAATTTTTAATTATTTCACTTAAATTTTCGCCCTCCAGAGGAATAATGCCTTGATATGGAGTGTGATTTTTAATTTTTTGGTCAATGATCACAGTAAAAACTCCCTTTTTCCCGCCATTAACCATTTCTTTAAAAGTGAGATTATTAGGATTTTTTAAGTTTTTTCTTAACTTGATTGTGCTTTTAAAAGTGAAATCGTAATTACACTCTGCGAATGCTAATTTGATAGCACCTTCACCGAAAACTTGAAGAGCAACCGATCCCTTATGTTTTATAGTAGAGCTAAGAAGAATACTTGCAACTGTTAGTTGTCCAAGAACATTAGAGGCTTCTCGTGGTAAGTTATTATGGTTGCAAAGTATCTGCCTCCAACTGCTTCCTATTTGGGCTATGTTTGCTCTTGTTGTTCCGTTTCCGAACATCATTGCTACTAGTTGGTCATTAGATGAGTCCATATTTTTGTGCGCCGTTAAAATCTTCAGATATATTAATGTATTTTGTAGTGTAATTTCTTGATTTGTTTTAAATAGTTAAGTTTTTTAATGTTTTGTATTTTTTGGGTTGGATGATATTTTATTACTAGTACCTTTGTAAATTTTTAAAATAANNTTCAATATAAAAGATAATATGAATATGATAATTCCTCACGAAATGAATGTTGACTTACATNTGCATTCTAANGCTTCAGATGGNAAATTAACTCCTTCAGAATTAATTCTCAGGGCTGAAAAAAATAACGTCGAGATGGTAGCATTAACTGATCACGATAGCTTAAAAGGCATTNNTGAAGCTAAGGATTCTGCTCAAGGAAANAATATACATTTTATTNCTGGTGTAGAAATTTCAGTTACATGGGGAAGTGTGACAATTCATGTTTTGGGTTTAAATATTGACCCCACAAATGAAATCTTATCTAGTGCATTGCATTCTATTCAAGATACTAGATACAATAGAGCGAAAGCTATAAACCAAGCATTAGTCGTTGCAGGGTTGCCGTCACTATTAGATGAAGCTCTTGAAGAGGCCCAAAACCCAGGTCAAATAAGTAGAACACATTTTGCCAGAGTGATGAAATCAAAAGGTATTTGTTCATCATTGCATGAAGTGTTTAGAAATTACTTGGTTCCTGGGAAACCTGGTTTTGTTAAACACAAATGGGTTAGTCTCAAGTCAGCAATTGAGTGGATTCACATAGCCAAAGGACTTGCAGTTTTAGCTCATCCTGCGAGGTATAAATTGAGTACAATCCATCTAAATGCTCTTTTGGATAACTTTTCTGATTTAGGAGGTATGGCAATTGAAGTTGCTACAGGCAGTCACTCATTTTCTGACATTAAAAAATTTCAAACTATTGCTAATAAAAATAATTTTGAAGCTTCCAGAGGAAGTGATTTCCATAGTCTTACAGAGAGCAGGTTTGATGTGGGAGAAGCTCCGCCTCTTCCATAAGATACTGTCCCAGTTTGGGCACG
>NHCU01000015.1 GCA_002167365.1 Betaproteobacteria bacterium TMED41
GGTATCCAGGCTTTAATCGTAAAAATTTCAAAAGAAACTTTTTCTAGCTATTACTCCTTCCCAATTTCTCAGTGGAGATTAGACCTACAATACATAGCTATTTCAATTACTACTGTTTTGGGGAAAGCATTGGTTTTGGACCAATTTCCCGTTTAACTCAATGAGCACCAAGAAAGTGTCTTAAATATTTAAGACAGCCCAAGTATAACCCTAAAAAATCAAATTTTTTTTTATACAATAAAATAAAATAATATTTAAAATTACGAAACTAATTACAAATTTTCTAGCCTAATCAATAATTTATGTACTTATGAATTTATTAAGTACAATATCCCAAAATTTTATTTTCTTGACTCTTTTATTAACAGTACTTTATTTCTCAGAATTAAAACTATTTTGTAAATAATTATATGAACTTATTTCTAATAATTTGCCTTTTCACTTTATTGCTTTTATTTATTTTTCTATCTCGGACCTGGGTAATAAATAAGCGCAAAGATTTTTTATTTCCCGCTGGTTCAGTCTTAATTACTGCTTTTTTGTATCTCTATGTAGGTTCTCCTTCATCAGACCTAATGAAAGTTGTTAGTTCAGCTAACGAGGCCAAACTAGCTGAAAATATTATCAATTCAAATGATGATATTTTTACATCATCTGAAGTTAACAAGATGATTAAAAAATTAGAGCAAAAATTAAAAAAAGACGATGATGATTTGAATGGTTGGATATTGCTCGCAAGGTCATATTTTGACAGCAACAAATACAAGAAATCTATTTATGCATATGAAAAAGCTCTTGGGTTATCTCCTGATCAACCAGATTTAATAGCTGACCTCGCTGATGCAATTACAATGGATAACAACGGCACCATAACTGCAAAAACTAAAGATTTATTAATGCATGCTCTCGAAATTGATCCAAATCACAACAAAACACTAGCATTACTTGCAACATTTTCAATGAAAGAAAACGAAACAAAGAAAGCTATTTTTTATTGGTCAAAACTTAAAGAATCAGTTGCTGAAAATTCTTTTGATTCAAAGAAAATTGAACAAATAATTAAAACTTTAAGAGCAGAATCAAACCAAAGCACTTTGGCTTCATCTAATATAAATCCACAGAAAATAATCAAAGGTGAGGTCTTTCTCTCTAGTGATGCTTTGAATTATTTCAATAAAAATCCAATATCTTCAAAAACTGTAATTTTTATAATTGCTAAAAGTGATAGTGATAATCCAATGCCTATTGCAGTGTCAAAAATAGATCTTTTGCCTTACCAGGATTTATTTAGTAAAAATAAAAAAATAAATTTTGAAATCTCCGACTCTAACTCAATGATCAAAAATAGGAATCTGAGTCAGTTTGAAGTTATTAGACTGCATGCAAAATTATCCTATCAAGGCTCTGTTATACCAGAATTGGGAGATCTGTTTAGTGAAGAAGTTTTAGTTAAAAAAAATACCAAAACAGTTAATCTTTCTCTGTCGAAAGTTAACAAAAAAGACAACAACTAATGCTAGATATAAATAACTTGTCAATAGTTAAATCTAACCAGCAACTTTTTAAGAATTTAAACTTGAATCTAAATTCGAAGGATATCATTGAAGTTATTGGTAAAAATGGATCTGGAAAAACAAGTTTACTTAAAATTTTAGCTGATATTTATGTTGCGAAAAGTGGTAACCATAATTCAAACAACTTCAAAAAAATCTTTCTTCCCGTATCAGGAGGAATGAGGGAGGAACTTACAGCATTACAAGTATTAAAATTTTTTTTAAACTGTGATAATAACTATGCTTCTAATGCCCTTTCTGAAATGGGTTTGCACAGAAAGATTAACACTCCAGTTTGCAATCTTTCCGAAGGACAAAAAAAGAGGATTATGATGGCCCGAATTAAACACTCTTTTGTGGATCTTCTACTTTTAGACGAACCATTTAACGCACTAGACACAATAGCAAAAAAAGAATTTGCAGAAATATTATGTCAAGTTTGTTCTAACGGTGGAATAGTAATGCTTACAACTCATATTCCTTTAAAAGTTGCTCTANGAGAAAGCAATATATCCAAAGAAATTTATGAAAATTGTTTACCAACCCACAAACTAAAATTAGATGATTCCTATACAAACGGTTGGAAAATAGAAACTACCATCAAAACTGTTACCAATAATAATTCAGAACCATTAAAACCAAGTATGGAAAATAAAGAGCCATCTTTTGGCAATGTTAAANATACTGTTANTAATGATATTTGGTTTGTCAAGAAACACTTTGCTCGAGAATTAAATATAATAGTCTCCAAGCCATCTGATTTTATTTGGCCAATCGTTTTTTTGGGGATGTTAGTCTGTGTNATTCCATTTGGTATTGGTTACGATGGAACNATTCTTAAAAATATCGCTGCAGGAATTATATACACAGGAGTTTTTTTAGTTATGACCGTGACTTGTTCTCGTTTATTTGAGCCTGAAAAGAACTGCGGTGCNTTGGAACAAATTATAAGCTCAGAAAGATCNCTAACAACATACTGTACAGTTAAAAGCTTACTTTTCTGGATGGTTGTTGGGGTACCTCTCTCAATTGTGGCGGTTCCNCTNGCAAATCTCTATNACATGGATTTGTATCCAATTTTAATTCTTGCTATGAGTCTTCTTNTTGGAAGTCTGAGCCTTGCAATGATGCTAGCCTTGTTTTCTGCTCTTGCTCTTATGGCACGTCAAGCTCAAATAATTATAGGGTTATTGGCTTTTCCGAGCATTGTGCCAATTTTAATCTTTGGAACTGCATCTGTTAGAACTGTTGTTGATGGACAAGATCCTTCAAATATTATATTCGTATTGCTTGGATTTTCAATTTTAACTTTGCTAGTTTTCCCAAAAATTTGTGCCAAGTTGCTTAAGATTTCACTGGANTGATCTTATGTTAAAAAAACTGTTGCAAATAGCATCACCTCCAATTTTTTTCTCTGTTGCTTCAAAAGCCTATATTGTCTTAGGTGTTTTAGGGTTATTACTTTTTATTTTGAGTATTGCTTACGCTTTGATTTCAACTCCAATAGATGCACAGCAAGGGCTAGTTTACAAAGTTATTTATGTACATGTTCCATCAGCATGGATGTCAATGTTCTTGTACTTAATAGCAGCAATTTATGCAATTATTTTTTGGATTTGGAGAACTGACGTTTCAGCAGTTATGATGAGATCTGTCTTACCAACTGGTGCTTGGATGACGATTTTAACACTTGTTACTGGATCATTATGGGGCAAATCCACATGGGGAACATATTGGGTATGGGATGCAAGACTAACTACAGAACTATTACTATTATTTATCTACTTAGGATTAATAGCTGTTGCTAACATGATCGAAGATGAAGAAAAAACTGACAAAGCTCTATCTTTAATGATTGTTTTTGGTACTTTTAATATTCCTTTGATTTATTTTTCTGTTATTTTTTGGAATACTCTTCACCAAGGGTTTTCTTTAGGTGCAACATCGGCATCTGTATCGCCCGAGATAAAGATTGCCCTTTTCCTTTGCAGTGCAAGTTTTTGGCTGATTTGCTTTTCTATAGTTTTACTNAGGGCAAAAGGACTTTTAATTTCCAGACAATCCACAGCTAACTGGCCTTCAAAAATACTTGGTAATAACTAAAATGAGTCACGAAGAAGTGCTGTTCGTATCTATAGCATTAACTGTAATTATTATCCTATTGGATTATTTTTTTTCGTATTTAAATACTAATAAAAGGGAACAAGACGTAAAAAATCAACTCAAAGAAGATAATGAATATTTGGATTAATTAATAATGTTATTTAACGCTAAACGTTACAAAAGATTATTTTGGATTTTGAGTTTAATCTGTGTTTTCTCATTCACATGTTTTGCTGTCATTAAAGCATTTGAAGAGAATCTTGTATTTTTTTACACAACCAGCCAAATATTGAAGGGTGAAGCGCCTACTGACCGTCCCATTAGACTTGGCGGCATGGTTAAATCTGGATCTATTGAGAGAATTAAGGATTCTCTTGAAATAAAGTTTAAAGTTATAGACGATAAAAATAATGTAATACCCGTCAACTACACTGGAGTAGTCCCTGATCTTTTTAAAGAAGGAAAAGGGGTAGTTGCCCAAGGAAGAATTGAAGATGGGGTATTTAAATCTACTGAAATCTTGGCAAAGCATGACGAAGACTACATGCCTCCAAAATTAGGTAACTCATACAATGCAGATTAATTTTTTAGGTAATACAAATGATTGCTGAGCTAGGACAACTACTTTTATCTTTTTCGTTAGTTGTATGTGTATTTTATGGCTGCCGAGGATTGTTCTTGGTGACTTCAACTAGTCAAAACATAAATGTTTTATCTGTCAGAAAGTCATTATCACAAACAGCAGTTTTAGTTAATGTACTCATACTGATTACTTTTATTTTACTAATGAATCTTTTTGCAGTTAGTGATTTTTCGGTTTTATTAGTTGCTCAAAATTCTAACGCTTTATTGCCATTACCATACAAGTTAGCAGCAACCTGGGGTTCTCATGAAGGTTCTTTTTTATTGTGGGTGTTAATGTTATCGGCCTGGACTTGTGCAGTAGCAATTTTCTCTAAACCACTTGACAACAGGTTTCAAATTAGAGTCGTTTCTATTTTATTACTCCTTCAAGGCATCTTTCTTTTATATTTGCTGCTAACATCTAATCCTTTCGGTAGAATTTTTCCTGCTCCAATTGCTGGTAGGGATTTGAATCCATTATTACAAGACCCATTTATGATAATTCACCCTCCTATGTTGTACATGGGATACGTTGGTTTTTCAGTTTGTTTTGCATTAGCCGTTGCAGCTTTACTAGAAGAAAAAATCAATTCAACATGGGCTAAATGGTGTAGACCTTGGGCTAATGCTGCATGGGCTTTTCTGACTTTAGGTATTTTGCTTGGAAGTTGGTGGGCTTACAGAGAACTTGGTTGGGGTGGATGGTGGTTCTGGGATCCTGTTGAAAATGCATCACTCATGCCCTGGTTTGCAGGTACTGCACTAATGCATTCTCTTGCAGTAACTGATAAAAGAAATGCTCTTAAAAGTTGGACCGTCTTATTATCAATCACAGCCTTTGCGTTCTCTTTACTTGGAACTTTTTTAGTTAGATCTGGTGTTTTAACCTCAGTACACTCCTTTGCAAGTGACCCAACTCGTGGAGTGTTTATTCTAATAATGCTAACTTTGATAGTTGGATCAGCTTTTATTCTTTATGGCATAAAAACAAAAAAATTAGGAATGGGAGAAACTTTCTCGCCTATTTCAAGAGAAAGTCTTCTACTTGTAAATAATATTATAATGGCTGGTGCTCTTGCTGCTGTAATGCTCGGGACTCTTTATCCATTAATAGCTGAGGTCATAACTGGTCGAAAAATGTCTGTCGGACCTCCTTATTTTAACAGCGTCATTTCTCCAATCCTACTGCCAGCAGTTTTCTTTATGAGCATTGCTCCTAGAATAATTTGGAAGGATGCACATTTATTACCTGCGATCAAAACTTTACTTGTTCCCATATTAGTCTCAGTGGTAGTTGCGGTATTTTTTATGCTTTATAAAAGTAACACTAGTATTAGTGCCTCTTTAGGGATGATGGGAGCATTAATTTTATTTATAAGTACTTTATACTCGGCCTTTCAAAGACTTCAAATATTGAAAAAACATGCAATCGAAAACCAGGATGCTAAATCAGCACTTATCACAACAAGAATAAAAAAACTTGGTGCTGCATATTGGGGCATGATAATTGCTCATTCAGGAGTTGCAATATTTACCGCTGGTGTTGTTTTTGTTATGACCTATCAAATTGAAAAAGATATTGTTATGAAGCCAAACCAAATTCAAAGTATTGGCGATCATAATTTGAAATTTATTGGAGTAAGGCCAATATCTGGCTCTAACTTTTCGGGTGTAGAAGGGCTTTTTAAATTAGCTAAGGAAAACTCAAAAGAAACCCACTTGTTAACACCTCAAAAAAGAAAATATCTAAGAAGTGACGACCCAATGACTGAAGCCTCCATACTTTATGGCTTTTTTGGTGATTTTTATGTTTCTTTGGGTGAGCCTACTGNCNCTAGCAAGCAAGGTGAATTACCTAANGAAGCTTCATGGACTATTCGTGNTAGNTTTAAGCCTTTGATGGGGTGGGTTTGGATCGGCTGTTTTTTAATGGCATTGGGTGGTGGTTTAGCAATTTTTGACAAACGTTATTTGAAACAAAAAAAACTCTATGTCAAATCCAAAACTACTACTAGATCAAGTGTTTTAAATTCCGAAAAATTTGTGCATAAACTGTCCCAAACTAAACTCTAAAAACTAACTCAAATGAGATATTTAAAAGTTTGGNTTCCACTATCTTTACTCATTTTATTGATTGTTATTTTCTTTTTTGGGCTTGGGAAAGACCCCTCACTTATTCCTTCAGTAAGAGTCAATAAACAAGCACCTGAATTTAACCTTAAATCTTTAACTCAAAGCTTAAACAAATCTAATAATAATGAAACAACAAACCCCAAATATTGGAGAGGTCAAGTATGGGTATTAAATGTATTCGCTTCATGGTGTGTTGCTTGTAATATNGAGCATCCCATTCTAATGAAACTTGCTAAAGAAAATCCAAATATCAAGTTCATNGGTTTAGCTTATAAAGATGAACCTAATGATACTGAAAACTGGTTAAAAAAAAATGGTAATCCTTACTCAAAAGTTCTTTTGGACCTAAACGGCAATGTAGGTATTGACTATGGTGTTTATGGAGTTCCAGAAACATTTATTATTGATTCGGACGGAATTATTAGGTATAAAAATGTTGGCCCTATTCAACCTAGTTTTTTTGAAGACCATCTAAAACCAATAATAAATAAAAATTTTCAACAAGATTGAGTTTCTAGAATATAAATTTAATTTTTTTTATTTTTTAATCAAATTTTATGACTAAACATGAAAATCTTTTACAGTTAGCCCAAGTTTCATCAAAATCAGAAAAAATTAAAAATAATAATTTTTCGATTATTGACGAACAGAGATATCACAAGCTCACAAATGAATTAAGATGCTTGGTTTGTCAAAACCAGACAGTTGCGGACTCTAATGCAGGTCTTGCTGTGGATTTAAGAAATCAAGTTGCAAACCAAATCAGTTCAGGCAAAACTGATGATGAAATACTTGCTTACATGGAAGAAAGATATGGGGAGTTTGTTCTATACAACCCACAAATGTCTGTGGAAAATTTGGGATTGTGGATTGGACCATTTGTAGTAGTAGTAATTGCTATTTTAATTGCATCCAATACTATTAAAAAACATTCAAATAAAAAAAATTAGATATTATTGTAATGATACCCCTTACTTCTTATATCNTTATGCATATAAAGCTGAAGAAGAAGTGCCTCGAAAACAGGTTTTATTATTCCAGGACTATTTTCCAACATTTTTTTTAGAGCCTCAGCTGATATCTCCACACAAATCACATCTCCTTTTGCTTTTGCTGAAACACTTCTTACACCCCCAGCNAAAATTGCCTGCTCACCAAATGAAGCACCAGGTTTTAACACTGTTAAGATTTTATTTTCATCTGGGTCAAAGAGTTCCACTTCACCGGACTTCAAAACATAAAAATTTGTAGCCTCATCTTTTTTTTTAAACAGTAAGCTCCCATCACTGTATTCAACATTATTCATATATTAATAATTTCCAATTGTTGTTTTCATTTCGCTATTTCATATATTCAGGTATTGAAATGTNAGTTCCGAGAATTCTTTGAAGTGTCATTCTACAGATACCCTTTAAACCCGTATTAGTTAATTGTAATTCCCTCATAGCACTCGGCAGCTGAATTATTTTACAATTTACAACATCTTTTGCTTTGTATTCATATCGGCTCTTTTCTTCACATAACCCCTCAGCCAGACCAATTACTGATCCTGGTCCAAGTTGATACTCATGATCATTATCATAGGTCACTGCTTCACCCATGGTAATAACAAAAGCCAATCCNGGAACTTCACCTTTTTTTTGAATGACTTTTCCTGGTTCAAAAACGCCTAGTTTCAGTTGATCGTCTGCCCANACACGATAGAAAAGTCTTTCTTGGCTGGTGAGATTTTTTTTATTGAAAAAATCTGTAGCACTTTTAAGTTTTGCCTCTGTTAGGCTTAACTCCTCAAAGGTTTGTCTATCAATAGCGAATTTAGCTTTTGCCATATAATTACTCTTCGTTACAAATCAACAGGTCATTTAAAAATATAAATATTTAACATTATTATAAAAAAAAATCCCAAACAGTTTAAATTAGAAAATTAAAAAAAAATTTGATATAAATTTATAATAATCAATTATTCTTTATAAAGCTTATAAAATGTTTAGAACTAGATTTTGGGGCGTTAGAGGAAGTATAGCCTGCCCTAACAACAAATACATGAAATATGGTGGTAATACGTCCTGCGTNTCTGTTGAGTGTGGGGCTGATTTAATCATATTTGACACTGGTTCAGGTATCAGATCACTTGGCAACTATATGCTTGANGAAAAGATTAACAAAGCATCAATAATGTTTTCACATACTCATTGGGATCATATAAATGGGTTTCCTTTTTTCAAGCCAGCTTACACTTCTGGAACTGAACTAAGTGTTTTTTGTGGAAATTTGGGTGAAAGTGACACAAAAATCTTTGATGTTTTATCCAACCAAATGAAAAATCCAAATTTTCCAGTTTCTATTGATATAATGCAGGCCTCAATTAGTTACAACGACTTTCAAGCGGGTGAAACATTTTTTTTAAGTGATGAAATTGAAATTCAAACAGCACCTTTAAACCATCCAAAAGGTGCAACTGGGTATAGA
>NHCU01000016.1 GCA_002167365.1 Betaproteobacteria bacterium TMED41
CACAGCCAGCTTCTGTGGTTTCACTAAGCAGTACAAGGGTCTAGAAGAATTGCATGAAAAATATAAAAGTCGAGGTTTAACAATCTTAGGATTCCCATCTAATGATTTTGGAAACCAAGAACCCGGATCTAACAAGGAAATTGCAGATTTTTGTGAAAATACATATGGTGTTAAATTTCCAATGTTTGCCAAGACAAAAGTTAAAGGCCCAGACGCTAATAAACTGTTTTATGATCTTGCAAAAAAATCCGAACAACCCAGGTGGAATTTTCATAAATATTTAATCAACAGAAATGGTAATTTTGTTAAAAGTTATTCTAGTTTTACTTCCCCAACAAGTAGAAAGCTACTTATTGATATTGAAAAACTACTAAGTTCAACAACGTAAAGAAGTTTAACTAAATTAAATTTATAAAAAGGACAACTAATGAATGCGCCCGAGCAATTTTCTAAAGCGCCACTACCAGATGTTCAATCACAATCAGATGAAAGAGCTATTGAAATCCAGAAAGTCGGTATAAGAGGTCTTAAATATCCAATCATTATATCTTCTCCAAATGGGAACCAAAACACCGTTGCCAATATTGATATGACAGTTTGTCTCGAGGCTTCAGTTAAGGGCACTCACATGTCAAGATTTGTTGAGGTGTTTCAAGATCATAAACTTGCTACATCAACAACATCAATAATTGAGCTTGGCAAAAAAATGCTTAAAAAGCTTGAAGCAAATTCTGGATGGTTAAAAATTAGATTTCCTTATTTCATCGATAAAACTGCTCCGGTTTCTGGAGTTAAAAGCCTCATGGATTATGATGTAACTTGGGAATTAGAAACAAACTCAAACAAAGAATCTAATCCATCTTTGACAGTTATAGTGCCAGTTACCAGCTTGTGTCCATGCTCAAAAAATATTTCAGACTACGGCGCACACAATCAACGATCTCATATCTCAATAACTATAGACATCATCGACCCAAAATTAAATCTGAATAAAGTAATCTTTTTGGCTGAAGAAGCAGCTTCATGTGAATTATGGGGTTTACTTAAAAGGCCAGACGAAAAGTTTGTTACAGAAAAAGCTTATGACAACCCCAAGTTTGTCGAAGACTTAGTAAGGGATGTTGCGATATCTCTTGAAAAATTAATAACTGAGAAAAGTATTTCTGGTTATTCCGTAGAGTCAGAAAACTTTGAATCCATTCACAATCATTCTGCCTTCGCTAGAATCGATAAAAGAAAAACCTAACTCAATCTCAAGGTAAATGAATACTGGAAAAACCATCGCTGTTATAGGTAGTGGTATATCAGGAATTTCCGCAGCTTGGAACATTAGTCCAAACTTAAGAATAATTTTATTGGAAAAAAATTCCCGTTTGGGAGGTCACACTCACACCCATTCATTAAATTTTGACGACAATATAATTAATGTTGATAGTGGATTTATTGTTTTCAATAGACCTAACTATCCAATGTTTATTGAATGGTTGAAAGAATTGAATGTTGCTTGGGTCAAATCTAATATGTCATTTTCTTTTTCTCTAAATAATGGGGGTTTTGAATGGTCTGGTAAAAGTTTAAATGCGGTTTTTTCCCAAAGGTCCAATCTTTTTTCACCGAGCTTTTATTATATGCTGTTCGAAATTAATAGGTTTAACAAGTTAGCAAAAGAAGTTTTTGTAAACCCAAAAATTGCTGATAATTTAAGTATCCATGAATTTTTATCAATTAAAAAATTTGGGAAAGAATTCTGCAATCATTATTTATACCCAATGGCGTCAGCTATATGGTCAACCCCAGAAATGAAAATTTCAGACTTTCCCACTATAAATTTTATAAATTTTTTCAACAATCATGGATTGTTAAATTTATCAAACCATTTCGAATGGTATTCAATTAGGAATGGAAGCAAAACTTATTTAGATAAGTTTTTAAAAAAAATAAAAACAGAGAAAAATAATATTGAAATAAATTTAAATAAAGAAGTTAAAAAGGTCAGTTTTTTAAAAGATGGTAGTAGTTTAAAAAAGATTAAAATCTTGGGATTTGATAATAAAAAAAATAGCCCTTTTCAAATAGTAGTTGATGGCGTTGTGTTAGCTTGTCACTCAAACCAATCGGCTAAATTGATTGAGAATGAAGAACCAAGCTTCAAACTTTTAAAAAGAATAAAATATCAAGAAAATACTGCAACATTACACTCTGACGAATCACTCATGCCCGTTAGAAAATCAGTTTGGTCCGCATGGAATTATATTTCTGCATCAACCTCTAGTGCAAGACCGACCTCACTCACTGTCACCTATTGGATGAATTCATTACAAGAGCTAATAACAAAAAAAAATATTTTTGTAACGCTCAACGCTAATCAGACTATTAAAGAGGAAAAAATTTTCAGGGAAATGTCTTACGAACACCCATTGTTTGATTTTGAGGCCATACGTACTCAATCAGAATTTAACAATATTCAAGGTATAAACCATCACTGGTTTGCAGGATCCTGGTTAGGCTATGGTTTTCATGAGGATGGCTTTGTCTCAGGAAAAAAAGTAGCAGAAATGATAAATAAAAAATTTATTGATTTTGTATGAAAAAATTTGAAAAAAACACTACTCAAATTTTCTTATCAAAAATCTTTCACAAGAGGTTAAGACCAAAAATACATGAATTTAGATACAAAAATTTTTATATTTCGGTACCCATTCGTTCATATTTTTCAAACCAAAATAATGGAAATATTTTTTTTGGTTTAAACAGACATTCCCTACTCACAGTAAATGACTGTGACCATGGAGATGGATCATCTTTAATTTTATGGATTGAAAAGATACTAACAAATTCTGGAATAAAAGCAGATGGTGAGATCTGGCTTTCAACTTTTCCAAAAGTTTTCAGATTGGGTTTTAAGCCAGTCAGTTTTTGGTTTTGTGAAAACAAAAATAAAAAAACTGTTGCCATAGTTGTTGAAGTCAATAATACATTTAAACAAAGAGAAATTTATGTCCTACCGCCCAAAAATGCTAAAAGTTTTATTGCTAATGGTCAAACTCTAATTACTAATAAGAAATTTTACGTTTCACCTTTTATTGAGATAAAGGGCACTTATAATTTTAGATTTTTTAGAAGTATTCCTCCAAAAAATGAAACATCTAGAATTGAACTTATTGATGATGATGGCCCTCTTATAATAACTTCTATAAGCGGCGAAAAGATAAAAGTTAACTCCTTTCTTAGGGGTTTTTCATTGCTTTATTTCTTTTTTTTACCACTTTTTACAGTCACTAGAATCCACTGGCAGGCTCTTAAATTGTGGTTTAAGGGTATTAAATTAATAACGAGAAAAGTCTAATCAAATATGTTGAAATTTCGAATTCCTTTCGTTGATCGAATAACACCTAATGCTGATAAAAAAAATACCTGGCGCATCAAATTAATCTTCAAAATTCTTGAGAATATTAAATTTGGAAAATTAAAACTGATTACGCCAGAAAAAGAAGTTTTCAAGTTTTTTGGCTCTGATGATCCCGATATGGTTGAAGCTGATCTAATTTTGAATAATTGGGATGCTCTAACTGTATCTTTTTCTAAAGGCGATGTGGGTTTTGGCGAGGCATATATGAAAAGTCAATGGTCATCAAGCGATTTAACACTTTTATTCCAATTTGTTAATGTCAATAGAAATGCATTAGATGCGTTAATTAATGGGAAAAAAATTTTTTTAATATATGAGTGGATCGCCCACCGTCTAAAATTCAATTCAGAAAAAAATGCTAAATCAAACATCTCTGCCCACTATGATTTAAGCAATAAATTTTACAAACTATTCCTTGACCCAACTATGACTTATTCATCAGCTTTCTATGGGGACAATAACAAACTTTCTCTCGAGGATGCGCAAAGGCAGAAATACAAACAGGTCATTTCACTTTGTAAAAAATTAAAAAGAACTTTTACTGTTTTAGAAATTGGATTTGGATGGGGTGGATTTGCGAAACAACTTCTTGAAGAAACTTCAGCTAATTATCATGGAATAACTCTTTCCAAGAACCAACATAAATTCGTAAACAGTACTCTTGCAAATGAAATCATGAATGAAAGATGCAAATTTGAGATTCTCGATTATCGAAATGTAAAAGGTAAATTTGATTTCATAGTTTCAATTGAAATGTTTGAGGCTGTTGGATCAGCGTACTGGTCAAATTATTTTAAAACAATCAAAGATCACTTAAATCCAAATGGAAAAGCTTTAATTCAAACTATCTTGATACAGGAGAGCAAATTTGAAAAATACAAAAAAGGAGTAGATTTCATACAATCATATATTTTCCCCGGAGGTATGTTAGCCAGCGAGTCAATTTTTAAAAAAGAAGTAGAGAAAGTAAATCTTAGAGTTTCAAATGAATTATGGTTTAGCCATGACTATGCAAAAACTCTTAAAGAATGGCAAATTTTATTCGAAAAAAATATCGAGAAAATAGAAAACTTAGGCCTTAACAAAAAGTTTTGTAATATGTGGCGTTTCTATTTGTCTTATTGTGAGGCTGGGTTTAAAACTGGAGAAATAGAAGTGGTTCAATTTACCTTGGAAAATAAGCATGACATTTAGATTTTTTTTTAGTTTATATCTAATTTTTTTTTTAAATTTGAGTCCAACGATAAACTCTAATGTATTTTCTCAAGATTTCAAAACAAAAAATTGGTTTTCTTTTTTAGATAATAATTCTATTTTAATTGGCTCAGGAAAGCTTTATTTCTTTGGTATCAAGTTATACAAAGCGTCTTTTTTTTCAGTTCCAACAATNAANNGTGAATTTCCTTTTGAGAATAAATTTGCTCTGACAATTAAATATTCTAAAAGCGTNANAAAAGAGANAATCGCAGATACAAGCAAGAAAGAAATGCTGAGATTAAATCTTTATAAAGAGCNAAAAATAAATAATTGGCACAATTGGATGCTTGAAAAGTTTCCGGATATTAGTAGNGNTGACATTTTGACAGGTATTTTTTTACCAGAGGTTGGAATTAAACTATTTCACAATGATATATTAATAGCTGAAAATGATAGTGTTGATTTTGCCATAGCTTTTTTTTCTATCTGGCTTCATAAGGACACTAGCAGACCTAAACTGAGAAACAATCTTTTTGAGTCAAGGAACTAATGTATTTTTCTAAGAAAATAATCTTAAAATACGGTTTTTCTGGTTTTTTGTTTTCTTTTACAGCTTTACCTCTTTTTTTAGTTACCCCCCTATTATATGAAAATAAAAACGGNCTATCATTNGGTATTATNGGTTTAATCTTAATGATAGTTCGTTTCTCTGATGCCATTACTGACCCACTGATAGGAAAATTAGTAGATAAAACAAGTAATAATAAATTTATCAAGTGGTTGATTCCCTCAACCTTAATTCTTTCAATAAGTTTTTTTGGGTTAATGAATCCTCCAAATGAGTTTTTTAATTTGTTTCAGGCTATAACCTGGCTATGTATCTTTCTTTTTCTAGTATCAATCTCAAATGGTGCAGCTTTAATAGCCTTTCAAAGTTGGGTTTTAAATATCACTGAATCACCCCAACAACAACTTCGCTTTGTNTCTAGTAGAGAAATATTTACATTATTTGGTGTTGTGGTTGCGTCTTATTTCGCAACACAAAGAATGTACCTTGAAATGTCANTAGTAGTGCTTGTTTGTTGTTTTTTTTCTATAACTTTTTTGTCATCTTTATCTTCTGTGAATTTAACATCTTCCCAAAAAAATCTGAACCACTTTTCCTTCACTGATATCTTTACACAAAAGACTCGTGCAATGTTTTTTGTTTTTGGTCTGAACGCTCTAGCTAACTCAATACCTGCTCTTTTGTTTATTTTCTTTGTTCAAGACGTTTTGAATTTAGAAAATAATNTCGCTGGTTTGCTCCTTATNACATATTTTTTGTTTGCAATTATTAGTATGCCTTTTTGGGCAAAAAAAATTGAGCGTCATGGTCCGGTCGGTATTTGGTGTTTTGCTATTCTTTTATCAATAATTGCTTTTATATGGGCTTTATTTCTCAATCCTAATGACTTTCAATTTTTCTTAATTATTTGCTCTGTTACAGGTTTCTCACTAGGTGCTGAATTGCTTTGCCCTCCCATGATACTGGCTAAAAAAATCCACGAACTGGGCCACCGTGGACATTTGGAATCAAGTTATTTTGGCGTATTAAATTTATTTATAAAACTTTCGCTAGCTTTAGCTTCTGGAACTGTTTTGCCCACACTATCTTTTTATGGTTACTCTTCAACCGGTTATTCTTCTCCGTCTTCGTTAATAGCTTTACAATTCTTCTACGCTGGTGTTCCGTGTTTTTTAAAGNTNGTTTGTTTGTTGGCTGTATATAAATATTTATATAAATAAATTTTTGAAAGGATTAAAANTGAAATTTATTTTTAGATTTATGATCTTAGCAATAGTTGCAAGTTTTTTATCGAGTTGTGCTTTTCAGAATTTAGAGGATTACTCTGATGAAAAGCCCGTTTTTGATTTAGAAAAGTTTTTTGATGGAAACACTACTGGATGGGGGATCGTTCAGGATCGATCGGGAAAAGTTACTAAAAGATTTATTGTCAAAATAGTGGGTAATTTTTCTTCAGATAAAGGTACTCTAGATGAGCANTTTAAATGGTCTGATGGNAAAACTGAACAGAGGATTTGGAAATTAAAAAAAATCAATGCTAACCAGTGGATTGGAATGGCAGATGATGTTATTGGGCAAGCATCAGGGACTATATCTGGNAATTCACTGAAATGGGAATATACTCTAAAGTTAGAGTTAGAGAATGGCTCTGTTAATGTAAAATTCGAAGATTGGATGTATTTGATTGATGATAAGGTTTTAATGAATAAAGCAAAGTTTTCTAAATTTGGNTTTTTTTTAGGAGAAGTNACTTTATCTTTTATTAAATCTGACTATTTATGAACCTATTAACAAGAATTTTCGCAATTCAAAGACTTAATGATTCTTACGATAACATAACTAGCAGGAACATTTTGGTTGTTGGAGCCTCTAGCGGCATTGGGTTTGCAGTAGCCGACTTATTACGTAAAAGTGGTGCAGAAGTTTTNGTTGCAGCCAGAAGACTAACCGTACTTGAAAAAAATTTTCCCAAACATAATGTATTTGAAACTGATGTTACAGATTCAAATGAAATTGATANCCTATTTNATAANCTCGTCGAAAGAAAATTACAAATTGATACAGTATTTTGGTGTCCAGGGATTTACACGCCCATGAATTTCGACAATTTTAATGTTGTTGAAGCGGAAAAAATTATAACAACTAATTTTCTGTGCATATTTAAACTATTTTCTTTAATGGTTAATTACTGGCTTAAAGATAAAAANGAATTTTCCAAAAGAAGCATTCACTGGGTCTGGATCTCCAGTGTTGCAGGATACCGAGGACTTCCAGGCTCAGGTGCTTACGGACCGAGCAAAGCNGCAATTAATAATCTTGCAGAAGCGAGCTATATTGAATTAAAACCTTTAGGCATCAACATTAGTTTAGTTTGTCCCGGATTTGTAGAATCAAGGCTTACCGAAAAAAATAAATTTAAAATGCCTGCTATTATCTCAGCCGAAGAGGCCGCCAAATGTATTTTAAAAGGTTTGAAAGCTGGAAATTTTGAAATCCACTTTCCCAAAAGATTTACTATTTGGCTAAAAATATTTAAATTGTTGCCAAATTGGCTNTACTTTAAAATTATCAAATTAATAGAGTAAAAAAATATTTTGAAAAATGAATTCCTAAAGTTATTTATTCCTGANATTACCAATTTATCAAACGAAAACTTACATAAGATCATGGTTTTTTACTCCGAGGATTGTAGATTTTCNGACCCATTNCACCTGGTTACNGGCAAAGAAAGTATAGAAAATATTTATACTTCAATGTTAAAAAATTTAATTGATCCTAAGTTTGTCAATATCAAAACCTTATCTTTAGATTCTGAAGTTGCGGTTAAATGGATTTTTTCTTTTAAAAATTCCTCCACAGACAGGGTAAAAAAAATTCCTGGTGTCTCTTGGTTGACTCTAGATTCTGAAGGTTTGATCATCAATCATGAGGATTTATGGGACGGAAGCGAATTTCTAAATACATTTTTTCCAATTAATATACCTATTAACTGGGCAAAATCAAAAGTTAAGAAGAATTTATAGTAAACTCAATATAATAAGTTTTTTTAATTCAACAATATCCCCCATGAAAACTATTACCTCAAATTCAATGTTGTANCCAGATCTTTTTAGAGCCTTCGAGAGAGTCAGATGGAATTTAGAGCAAGACATTCCATGGAAATCTTTTGATTCTTCCAAACTAAGTGANGATCAAGCAATGACAATTAAAATGAATGCTATNACTGAATGGGCTGCTTTGCCAGCTACTGAGATGTTTCTAAGAGACAACAAGCATGATAGTGATTTTTCAGCATTCATGTCNGTCTGGTTTTATGAGGAACAAAAGCATAGTCTGGTTCTTATTGAATATTTAAAAAGATTTTGTCCNCACCTTGTTCCAACGGAGAGAGAACTTCATGCAGTTAGGTTTGAATTCGATCCAGCCCCTGCATTAGAGACACTTATGCTCCATTTTTGTGGTGAAATCAGGNTAAATCATTGGTATCGTTGTGCTGCCCAATGGCANACTGAACCAGTTATTAAATGTATTTATGAGACCATCGCTAAAGATGAGGCTAGGCATGGAGGAGCGTACTTACGATACATGAAAAAAGCTGTTGGTCAGATAGGTGACAAGGCTCAGGCTGCTTTCTCTAAAATCGGAGTGTTAATGGCATCGGCACATCGAACAGCCAAAGCACTCCACCCAACAAATTTGCATGTTAACCAAAACCTTTTCCCAAATGACACGGTTCAAAGCCGTTTACCTGAACCTGGTTGGTTGGANCATTGGCTGGATAAGCAAATAAAATTCGACATNAATTGGGAAAAGAAAGTTGCTGAAAGAATCTTGCACAATTTATCCTTGCTTTTCGATCAATCTTTTAAGAATGTGAAAGACTTAAATCTTTTTCGTAAAAAAATTAATAATGATTTAAAAAAAAATAAAGCGAGTTAAAATTTTTTCTCTTTTTTATTACTAATAATAAAAAGTCCCTCAAATACCAACCAAGGTAATTCTAATGGTTTTGAGCGCATAGGATAAAAAAACTTATAGGACTCTATCCATTTCCTGGATTCACCGCCATGAACTACTATGGTTCCGTGTATGGAGGGTTGAAATCCCAACTGACATGAAGCTATACCAGTCCTGATAGCATCTAATGTGTTTTGTGGATGAACATCCAATGTGCTGTTTTTTTTGTTTCTAGATTTCTTCAAGAATTTCATATCGTTTTGCATTTGGCTAAAACCTGGGAAAATAATGCCCCCTTTATGCTCACATAACCAACTTTTTTCAGAAAATCCTGACCAAAAAACTCTGTCGATGACGGTGGCTGTTCCCGCAGAAATCAATATTATCTCAGTTATTTTTTTTGGCGAAGCATTCACTGGTGGTCCTAAATATGCCAACGCTACTAGTGCAGCCCATCTATCAGCACCAAGTTCACTTGGACGATCGTAATTGCACCTGAGAATAACCTTGCCCCAATCCCTTTCAAATTTAAATTCCCCATTTTTTGGAGTGGTTATTTTTTTACTATGTTTTTCTCCTGATAATTCATTAAGTACAGGTTGAATTTTTTTTTCTAGGAATTTTGGGCATACGCAAATCCAAACTATTTGCTTTAAATGACCTTCCTCTAGTGAATTTCCAGTTCTACCGTCTGCTCTAATTTGATTTATATTTGTTGTGATTTCCTCAAAAAATACATTATTTTTTACGCTATTTTTTGATGATTTGAAAACACTCAACAAAACTGAACCCTTCTTGGCACTCAGGATTTTATTATGACTATTACTTGAAAGAAGTAACCACTTTAGTCTAGTATTTCCAATATCGAGTAATAAAATCACAAAAGACTTATACTTCCTGCTCTAAAAATACGCGAACTCCCTTTTTGCTGTTCCAAACAAATACCTCCGTTTTCTGCGATTCCACAATTTTTTCCAAAGTATTCTTTTTTGTTAAAATTTATTTTTACTTTTTTTCCTTTGAAAATATCTCTCGCGTTAAATTGGTGAATAGTATCATTAACATCAACCAAATCAAAAAACTCTTTCATACTCTCAGAAATAAGCAGTATTAGCTGTTCTTTTGAGAAGTCAACTTCATTTATTTTCAGCAAACTTCCGAAGTAATCATTAATAGGAGGAGGATCCCAAATCAAATTAACCCCAATTCCCGCTACTATCCACTCATTCCCATGATAATTAACTGTTTGTACTATGACTCCACCTATTTTTTTATTATTTTTAATTAGATCATTAGGCCATTTTAACCCTAAAGTAAAGCAAGGAAGATTTGAAAACTTCTCTAAGGCCTCTACGGTCTTGATACTCACTAGAATTGGGAGAAGTGTTTTGCTCAACTTAGGAGATAGGGATGAGGACCAAACAAAAGTTATTGCAAATGAATGCTTACACTTCTCCCACTTTTTTCCACGTGTTCCATAACCATTAAATTGGTCAAAGCTTAAGAAATATTCAGGTTTGGTTATTTTACGATCCTTAATTTTTCTAATAGCTTCTTTTTGAGTTGAGTCTATTCTCTTTAGTTTATTTTGCTTCCACATCTAATATAATGTAAATGATATACATTCTAAGAACCAGTTAAGTTTATGTCTTATTTCGAAAAACATGTTTTCTTTTGCTTAAATGAAAGAGGAGGAAATCAGACTTGTTGCAATAGTTTTGGAGCAAGCTCTCTTCAAAAATATGCAAAAGATCGGCTTAAAAAACTCAAGGCCTCCTCAAAAAAGAAAATTAGGATTAATAGGGCAGGTTGCATGTCTAGATGTGATGAAGGGCCTGTTTTAGTTATTTACCCAGAGGGTATATGGTATCAATACATTGACAAGCTTGATATTGATGAAATCATAGAGTCACATATTATCGGAAACAAAGTTGTTAAACGACTCCAAATTTAAACTTTTATGATTGCCTATCCCAATGACTTGGATACTAGCTCCATAGTTTATTTAAATGGAGAATTTGTTCCGCTAATCCATGCCTATATTTCACCTCTTGACAGGGGGTTTTTGTTTTCTGANGGAGTGTATGAGGTAGTTCCTGTTTACAACGGCTCAGCTTTTTTTTTAAAAATGCATTTCAACAGACTGAAACGAAGCTTAAGTTCTATTCAGTTAGAAATTGACTTTGATATTCATAATTTTCACAATATCGTAAATCAATTGGTCTCCAAAAATGTCGGAGAAAATCAAATAATTTATTTACAAATTACAAGAGGTGTTGCNAAAAGAAATCATGCATTTCCTGACAATTCTTCCAACCCAACAATTTTTGCAATGTCTAATTCACTAGTTCGTCCGACTTCTGATGAAAGAGATAACGGTGTGGCTGCAATCACTTCCGATGATCTAAGATGGAATAGGTGTGAAATAAAGTCTATTTCGTTATTGGCTAATGTTTTAGCAAGACAAAAGGCCATTACTAAAAAAGCTACAGAGGCAATTTTAATTAAAGATAAAAAACTTCAAGAAGGTGCAGCGTCTAACATTTGGATTGTTAAAAATAGTAATGTTTACATACCTCCAACTGGTTCAAACATACTCGAAGGTATAAGAGTTGGCATAATAGAGGCTATCTGTGACAAGCTAAAAATAATTTTTACAAGAAAAAATATCTCTTACAATGAGCTTATGAAGGCAGATGAGGTTTTCTTAACTTCCGCAACCAAGGAAATTTTAGCAATAACTATGATTGATGATAAAAAAATTGGAAATGCAAACCATAACAATAAACCGGGGCCAATCTTCAAGAAAATTCGATTTGAATATGATGAATTAATTAGTGAAATAACAAATAATATTTAAAATAATCAATCAAAGCATTTAACTATTTAGTTAGACTTTCTAACTTTTTAATCTCTTGCTCTGACAAGACTTCAAAAGCTCTAACAACTCTCTTGGTGCCGATAATTCTTGAAGCGATATCTGCTGANAGACTAGCCTCTTTTTCTGTTACCAAACCCATTAAATAAACAACTCCTGATTCTGTTTTTACTTTGACAACTATTCCGTTAAGTTTATCTTCATCAATTAAACTTGCCTTTACTTTTGTTGTAAGTATGGCATCTTTACCATAGGTAGCAGTAGTTGCTGGAGGGCCAATATTAATTTCGTTTATTATTTCTCTTACGTTTTCAATTTGCGCAGCTAACCTGGCGACTTGAGACTTTACGCCCTCATTCGGAACCCAGCCTGTTAGAAGAACAGTTCTATTAAAACTTGTAGCCGAAACTGAAACTCCGTCATTCTTCGAATAATTCCTGACTTTTTCACTTAAAAACTTGATCTCTATAGTTTCATCNTCGACTATAATTCCAGCTGTTCTCCGATCGGTAACAGCAACAGCACTGGCAACAATTCCGGTGGCGACAACAGGGAAACATCCTACAAGTTGTAAAAAACACAAAATCAGTGTCACACTAATTGTTATTGATTTACATGATTGTAAGAAATTAAATGAATAATTAAGCATTTGTACATTATATGACTAGGAAAACATAATTGCTAAGATTAACCAATACACAAAAAAAAATTGCGACTCAATCTAAAATATGAAGAAAATTGTGAATCAATANGATCATATCAAGCCNGGGCTTTATATCATCGCTACGCCAATCGGAAATCTTGATGATATCACCTACAGAGCAGTTAAAATTCTAGAAAAAGTTGATTTCTTACTTGCAGAAGATACCAGAAAAGCAAAACAGCTATTTGATTTTTTGGGGATAAGANATCCTAGTGAAGGATTTCTTTCTTTTAACGAAAAGAACGAAAATAAAAATTTACCTAAAATAATGAATAAAACCAATGAATTTTCAATTGTAGGATTTATTTGTGATGCTGGTACACCTTGCATTTCTGATCCGGGAATAATTCTTATAAATGAGTTCAANAAGAAATTTTTTTCTATAGTCCCGGTACCTGGTGTTAGTGCTTTAACTACGGCAATGTCGATTTGTGGATTTAAGTTTGATCAAAAAAGTCCAGCTATATTCTGGGGTTTTGCACCATCAAAAAAAAATAAGCGCATATCTTTTTTTAAAANAATAATAGCACTTTCTAACATCGCAGTTGTATTTGAATCTCCTCACAGAGCTGATGCATCCTTGGCTGACTGTTTAGATGTGTTTGGTAGTAGTTGTAAATTATTTGTTGGACGTGAACTTACTAAAAAATTTGAAACGCTATGGTGGGGTAATTTATCAGATTATTTAAAATTTAGAAAGGATAGATCCTCTGAAAATCCTAAAGCCTTTTTAGGAGAGTATGTTTTTGTTTTTGATTTTAGTTCAACCAAACAAAAGGATAGCAAGGAAGAGGACGTTGAGCTTTGGGTAAACACACTTGTTAAATATGTAAAGCCAACAGATCTTGCAACATTGATATCAAAGAACTTTGATGTGCCAAAAAAATTAGTTTACAAGAAGATACTAGAAGCTTAAGCCCTATTTCTTTTGAAGCAGGTATTCAACAACTTTCAATGCCCTTTTATGACTACCACCTACCATTCCTGGTGATGTTAAATAAGTGTCATTAACAATTAATTGAGGAACGCCGTCAATTTTATATAACTCCATTAATTTTGTAGCATTTTTCATATCGGCCTTTACCTTGTTTGAATTCCATGACTCTTCAAACTCCGCTTCGTCAACTCCGTGACTTTCAACCCATGAAAGAATTTGTAAAAAATTATTGAACGGAATCCCCTGTACCTGAATAGCGTCAAAAATTTTGTAATGCAGTTTATCTTCAGAATTAATGTTTTTCAATGCAAAAAATAATCTTTGATGATTGATATCTCTAAAGGGAACGTGAAGTTGAGTAAATTTAATGTTTTTAGGTAAAGATTTTTCCCATTTTTTTAATGCCGGCGAAAAATTTTTACAATGTGGACAAAAATAACCAAAGAACTCAATCACTTCAATGTTGCCAGTATTTGGTTTGTTTTTTTTAACGTCTATGACTCTGTAATCTATTCCCTCATCGAATTGCATCGAAAAAGAAATATTTGATCCAAAGCCAAAAATTACCAATAAAAACAGGGTGAAAATTTTTAAATTAAGATGATTTGTTACTAGGTTGAACAAATAAATTGTTGAAAATTTTTTTATCAATTTTTCTCTCCCGAAACAACATGTGACTTGATTTTNTCCCCGCTAAGACGTTTTTTTACTATGTTAAGTTCCTCTTTGCTTGTAAAGGGTCCTAGTCTTACTCTATAGAAAACACTTCCAGGCTTGTTTTTTTTGTATAGGGAAGCTTCAAAACCCAAAAAAGCTAATCTTGCTCTCATCCTATCTGCNTCATCCAAAGACCTAAAAGCACCAACTTGAAGATAGAAATTTTTAATTTGTTTTTTATCTACTTTAGGCGCATTAGATTTTGGACTGATTGATGAGGGAGTTGAANATATGCCTGGGAATCTTGAGGTCCCGCTAATATTATTGTCGCTTCTTTGGTTAGTGTCTGATTTTTGTCTCTCATTAACCAAAGATTCTATTTCATCTTGTGGGAAAACTACTTCTTTCTCAGGTAAAACTCTAACTATCACATCAGAGTCATCTGCAGATGAACCAACTTCATCTGGATTGATTAAATTTGTGTCGTTTAATCTATCAACAAAAGGAACTGGGGTCTTAGTTACATAAAACGCGATATACGCCGCAACAGTCAAGCCTATTGTCAAACCAAAGAAAAAACTNACCAAACTTAACCCAAGTGGTTTTGATTTAATAGTTAGCATTGTAGAAAATTCTTTTACATTCTTTTTGGACATGTAACACCTAATAACTTCAAACATTTTTTTAATATAAATGAAGTTGCAAGAACTAAAAGCAAGCGGGCTTTTTTTTGGTTTTCATTGTCCACATTAATTTTTGTATTATTGTAATAACTATGGAATTCTGCAGCTAGGTCTCTTAAATAAAAGACTATCATATGAGGAGCAAGTTCATTCGTAGCTGTTTGAAATATAGTTGGAAATTCAGCCAGCCTCATACAAAGCAATGACTCTTTCGAATTGTTAATTAGCTTTCCAATTTTACAAAAATCGTGTTTTGAAAGATTTTTAAGATATTTAATTAGGTCTTCCTCGCTGAATCCGGCTTGATAAATTAAACTATTTGCTCTTGCGAATGCATATTGAACATAAAAAACTGGGTTTTCATCATTTTGTTTCTGAGCAACATCCACATCAAAGGTGAATTCTGTCTCAGCTTTTTTTGAAATCAAAAAAAATCTAACTACATCTCTACCTCTTTGAATTTTCGGTGACGAGTTATTATTATTAATCAAGTTGACGAATTCTTCATTGTTTTTAATGTTGCCAGCCCAACATATAAGATCTCTAAGAGTTATAAATGATCCAGAACGTTTAGAAATTTTTACCTCCTTACCATCCCTAACTACTTTAACCATTTTATGAAGTATGGTTTGTGGAAAATTATTTTCAATTCCTACATTTAATGCCTGTAATCCTGCAGCCACCCTTTTTAAAGTGCCGTGATGATCAAATCCTTGAATATTGATAGCTCGCCCATAACCTCTTTTCCATTTGTCTAGGTGATATGCAATATCGGGAACAAAGTAAGTGTATTCGCCGTCTGCCTTTCTCATTACTCGGTCTTTATCGTCCCCATAAAAGGTTGATCGGAACCATAAAGCGGAATCTTTTGTATAAACTTTATTATTTTTTTCAATTGCTTTGATCACATTTTCAATTTGTCCATTTAAATAAAATGTGGACTCTAATTTGAACGAATCAAAAAAAATACTTAGTGCTGACAAATCAATATTTTGCTCTTTTCTTAAATAACCTACTGAAAAACTTTTAATTTCCTCAGAACTATCATTTGTGTCATGTAAAGACTGGTTTTGCTTAACAAACTCTTTGCAAACTTCGTTAATATAATCCCCTTTGTAACCATCTTTGGGAAAACTAGAATCTTCAGGCGATATTCTTTTGAGTCTAGCCTTAACAGACAACATAAGATTTTCAATTTGATTGCCTGCATCATTATAGTAAAATTCTTTATTAACACTAGCTCCACTTGCTACAAGGATTTTTGCTATAGAATCACCCAACACTGCTTGACGGGCATGGCCCACATGGAGTGGGCCTGTTGGATTAGCAGAAACGAATTCAAGAAGAATTTTTTGATTTTTGTTTGACTTGATAAATCCAAATTCTTCATCGGATATTACCTGGGCAACAACTTCAAACTTGGCGGCGGCAGAAATCCAGAAATTAATGAAGCCAGGTGGGGCATATTTAACTTTTTCAACGATTATGTTGTTTTCAAAGTCAGCTTCCTCTTTATTTAGGATTAATTCGTTAATTTTTTCTTGGAGTATGCTTGCAAGTTGGTTAGGGCCTAATTGAATTTTTTTTGAAATAAAAAAAATAATATTTGATGATATGTCACCATTTTCTTTATCACGAGGTTTTGAAATCGAACTCCGGATTTTGTTTATATCTATAAAATCACATACTTCAGGGAGCTCATCAGTGTTTTGACAAAGCACTAACGCATTAAAAATTAATTCAGAAATTGATTCATTCCAACTACAAAGCATTTTTTATCGTTTAGATTGTGGTTAATGTTAAAAATTCCAAAAAAGATCGTTTTAATCGTTGTAATGATAATAAAACAAGCGGAGAATTGGCGCGTCTGGCAGGAATCGAACCTGCGACAACTGGCTTCGGAGGCCAGTGCTCTATCCACTGAGCTACAGACGCATACAATAACATGAGAATTAGATATTTTTAAGGTGCTTTGAGACTAAGTTGCATATAAAATAGATATTATTACAATTATGACAGTCAAATATTAAAAGGTTTAATTATGAGTGAAATGCCAATTAAAACTCCAAAACAGTTGATAGCAGTTATAGTAGCTGCATTTATTATCCCTGTTTTTGTAATTGTCTTGCTTACCCAATTTGTGGCTAACTTAGCTTCACCTACAGAGGGGGAAAATGCATATACAAACAAGGCAATCATTGAGAGAATTAAGCCTATTGGAACAATTTCTACAGAAGCTTCTACTGTAAATGTTGCATTTGTTGATGAAACCAAAATCATCAGGACTGCCTTATCTGGAAAAGAAGTTTATGAGGCGCGCTGTGCTGCTTGTCATGCCGGAGGTCTTTTAGAATCGCCTAAATTTGGAGATAATCAAGCGTGGGCAAGTAGACTATCTCAGGGACTTGATGCACTAGTTTACTCAGCCCTGAAAGGAAAAGGAAGTATGGCGGCTCAAGGTGGTGGTGCGCATAATGATGAGGAAATTCGAAATGCTGTAATTTACTTATCTAATAATTCAGGCGGAAGCTTTTAGTTCTGTGATTAAAATTAACCACTCTGATCAGTTTATTTGTTTATTTGACAATTTTTTAAAAACGATTTCCGGTAGTCTTTCTGGTACTGGTCGAAAAAATCCAGGTGACAGTGTCCAAAGTAAAGATATGACCTCTAAAGAATTTCGTCTATCTGGAAAACTTATGAGAGTTAACCATGCTGGCGAAGTCGCTGCTCAAGGTTTATACCAGGGGCAATTGTTATTTGAAAAAAATGAAAATATGGTAAATTATTTTCATAAAGCTGCAAAAGAGGAGGCTGATCATTTAATTTGGACGAGCTCTCAGGTGGCTAAGCTAAATTCTCGTGAAAGCTATCTAAATTCTTTGTGGTATTGGGGAGCCTTCATGCTCGGTCTTGGTGCTAGTTTGTCCGGAAATGAGAAATCTCTAGGGTTTTTGGCAGAGACTGAAAGGCAGGTGGCAAATCATTTAGATAGCAACTTAAAAATTCTGCCAAAAAACGATGAATCATCCATAATGATAGTTCAAACAATGTTGCATGATGAAACCGAACATGCTCTTTGGGCAGAAAATTCAGATAATTTCGTTAAACTTTCAAAATTGTTAAAAAACTTCATGAAGAATGGGGCGAAAATAATGATTTCTTGTTCACAACGAATTTAATTAAATTTCAATAGGATCAATATCAATGAACCCATTGAACTTATTTCTTAACGGTTTCCAACCTTCAATTGAAGAAATTAGATTATGCAACAAGTTCCTGTTTTCTGATTCTAAAACTAACTGTCCTCTATAGCGGTTAGAAATCTTCAATGGATACAAAGGAAGTGGTCCATTAACAATTAGCTTATCTTGGCAAGATTTGAAATTTTCTCTAAGTGATTTGTTGATTATCCTCTCTAATAGTTCTAAGCCTAAAAAAAGGGTATCTTCATTTTTGTGAGATAGTTTTATGGCTCCCATGTTTGTAAAGGGTGGTAGCAAGTGTGATTTCCTTTCATAGAGTTGCTTGCGATAGAACCCTTCCTCGTCCATGCTTTGTAAATATTTAAAAAATTCACTGCCCGGATTTCTGGTTTCTACTATAAACTCTGCTTCATTTTTATTCGAAACATGATGCCTTCCAGCTCTACCTGCAACTTGTGATAATGATGCAAATAGCCTTTCGGGTGCTCTAAAGTCAGTATTCTTAAGTTGGGAATCCACATCTACTGCTAGGACAAAGGTCAAGTTAGGAAAGTCATGACCTTTGGTTATCATTTGGGTTCCAACTATGATGTCAACTTTACCTTTATTTATTTGATCTAGACAACTCTCTAATGATTTGCGACCTCTTATCTTTTCTCTATCCATTCTCAATATTTTTGCATCAGGAAACATAGTTGCAAGATTTTCTTCAATCTTTTCTGTTCCTTGACCAATTGGTTTTATATCCGGACTAGAACAGTCCGGGCAAATTTTATAAACTACTTTTCTATTACCGCAATGATGACAAATTAATTTCCATTTATTTTCTACTTTGTGAAGAACCATGTGTGAGGAACAGTTGTTACAATCTGCAGCCCATCCACATTCGATACAACCTAGAACTGGTGCCCACCCCTTTTTGTTTATATAGACAAGAATCTGTTGCTTCTGTAATAGAGTTTTCTTGATTTTTTCCTCTGATTGTTTACTTATGCCGCAACGTTCTCCCTGAATATCCAGTTTTATAGGCTTAATTTTGGCAAGTGGTCTGCCTGTAGCTTGTTTTGAAAGCCTAACTCTCTCATGTTTGCCTTGTTTATGAAACCACCATGACTCTAAACTGGGAGTAGCTGAACCTAGAATTGTTTTGCATCCTACTTTTTTTCCTCTCCATATAGCAAGATTTCGTGCTGAATATCTTATACCCTCTTGTTGTTTAAAAGAAGTATCGTGTTCCTCATCTATGATAATTAATTTTAATTTTGGTAAGGGTAGAAAAATAGAGACTCTTGTTCCAATTATTAACAAAGAATCCCCCTTTGATGACGATAACCATATTTTTGCCCTACTGATTGGAGTTTGTTCGCTGTGAAATAAAAAAATCGTTAGACCTTCAAGCATCTCACTCATTGTTTTAAAAATTTGAGGAGTGAGTCCTATTTCCGGAACGAGAAGTAATATTTGGCTATCAGGATTTTTTTTTATTATTTCTTGGATTATTTTTGCGTAGACCCTAGTTTTTCCTGAACCTGTAACACCGTGAAGTAGTATTGGCTTTTCACAGTCTAAAATTTTTGTAACGGCTATTTTTTGTTCTGAATTAAGTAGCAAATTTTGAAAAAAGTAATCATTTTTTTTTACTTTATTGATTGCACTAATTAGTTTTTCTATTTTCGAAGTCTTGCCAACTGTTTCATATGTTTTTACATTTTTAAGAGTCCTCGGCACAGAAGAAAAAACTGTTTGACCAAGTGATTTGTGATAATAATTTGAAGAAAATTGAATTAGTTCCAACCAACCTTTATCCATCTTTGGTAACTCACCAAGGAGTTCGTTAATTTTTTTTAATTTGTATTTTGTTTTTATTTTAAAGACTGCTTCAATGATCAGACCTAGTGTGAGTTTTTTTCTGAGAGGAACTAATACCCATCTTCCCACAACATCACTAGTAGACAAATCTGTATCAAAGCTATAATCAAGAGGTTCAGTTTGTGGAAGATTAACCGCAACTTTTACGATCATATAGCTCTTGAGCTATATTTTTTTACAGCCTCTACAAGACACTCTACGTTTTCTGGAGGTGTAAATTGAGAGATACCATGGCCAAGATTAAAAATATGTCCAGTATTAAAATTATTGTACGTGAACTTATCTATTACAGATTTTATCTCTTTTTCTATGTGAACTTTATCACCTAGTAAAACTGAGGGATCTAAATTTCCTTGCAAAGAGCAAAGTTTGCCAATTTTTTTTATTACGCTGGTAACGTCAACCGTCCAGTCCAAACCGACAACATTACATCCTGTTTTGGCGATTTCTGAGACCCAATTCCCACCGCCCTTGGTAAAAAGTATAACCGGTAGTTTTGGGTATTCCTTATGCAGATCTTTAACTATTTTCTCCATATATTTGAGAGAAAATTTCTTAAATTGATTTTCACCGAGAAGTCCACCCCAAGTGTCAAATAACATAATTATGTCTGCACCTGCTCTATGTTGCATGCTACAGTAATCCACAATTATGGTTGTAAGTTTTTTTAGAAGTGATTCAAGTGTTTTTGGTTTCTTGTAAAGCCAGCTTCTTGCAGTTAAAAAATCATCTTTACTTGAACCACCAGAAATCATGTAACAAGCAAGTGTCCAGGGACTTCCAGAAAATCCTATCAAAGGTATACTTCCATTTAATTCTTTTTTAATTGTTGATACAGCTTCCTCAACATACTTTAATTCTAACGTAGGATCGATATCTGGAAGATTGATAATTTCTTTTTCATCTTTTATCTGTTTGGAAAACTTAGGTCCATGTCCTTCTACAAAATTCAATTCTAAGCCCATAGCATCTGGGATCGTCAAAATATCAGAAAACAAAATTGCAGCGTCCAAACCAAACCTATCAATAGGTTGCATTGTAACTTCACACGCGTACTGAGAGGATCTGCATAAGTCCATAAACGAACCTGCTTTTTTTCTAGTTGCATTATATTCTGGTAGGTATCTTCCTGCTTGTCTCATCAGCCAAACTGGAGTTCTTTCAACTGGCTCTTTTCTAATCGCCCTTAAAATGAGATCTTTCTTTATCGGAACTATTTCTTTCCCCTGTAATTTTTAATCGCCTTTAATTCAGCTATTGCAAAAGCCAATTCTGCATGAGCCCTAGCCAAATCAATTTCATCTGTATTATTTTTCAATTTTGATTCAGCAATTTTTTTAGCTTCTTCAGCTCTTTCTTGATCTATGTCATTCGCTCTTATTGCCGTATCGGCCAAAACAGTTACCATGGTTGGTTGCACTTCTAAAATTCCACCTGCAACAACAATAATTTCCTGTTCGTTTTCTGAGTTATTGAATCTTACAGAGCCAGGCTTAATTCTTGTAATTAAGGGAATATGCCCAGGGTAAATTCCAAGTTCTCCTTCCTCGCCTGGAATAATAACAAATTTAATTTCACCAGAATACATACTCTCGTGTGCAGATACCACATCAAGTTTAAAATTGTTCATAAAGTAATTGTCATTGAATATTTTTTGCTTTTTCAATCGCCTCTTCTATTGTCCCGACCATATAGAAGGCTTGTTCTGGCAAATGATCTAATTCACCAGAATCAATCATCTTAAAGCCATCAATTGTGTCCTTGAGTGATACATACTTACCGGGAGAACCAGTGAATACCTCTGCAACATGAAAAGGCTGTGACAAAAATCTTTGCATTTTTCTGGCTCTTGCAACTATTAACTTATCTTCAGGTGCCAATTCATCCATACCAAGAATCGCAATAATATCCCTTAACTCTTTGTATTTTTGAAGAGTTCCTTGAACTGCTCTTGCTGTATCGTAATGATCTGAACCTACTACGTTAGGATCGAGTTGCCGTGAAGTTGAATCAAGAGGATCAACAGCCGGATAAATACCAAGAGCTGCAATATCTCTTGACAATACAACCGTAGAATCCAAGTGTGCAAAAGTTGTTGCAGGAGATGGGTCAGTTAAGTCATCAGCAGGGACATATACAGCCTGAATTGAGGTGATTGAACCAGTTTTTGTGGATGTAATCCTTTCTTGTAACTTGCCCATTTCTTCCGCAAGAGTTGGCTGATATCCAACTGCAGAGGGCATTCTACCCAGTAGTGCGGAAACCTCTGTTCCAGCCAGTGTATATCTGTAGATATTGTCAACAAAAAACAAGACATCTTTTCCTTCATCCCTAAATGACTCAGCTATTGTTAACCCTGTAAGAGCAACTCTTAATCTGTTTCCTGGAGGTTCATTCATTTGTCCGTATACCATTGCGACTTTTGAACTAGGAAAATCTTCAGGGTTTACAACCCCAGCTTCAATCATTTCATGATAAAAGTCATTACCCTCTCTTGTCCTTTCACCAACACCTGCAAAAACTGAGAGGCCCGAGTGAGCTTTAGCGATATTATTAATTAATTCCATCATGTTCACAGTTTTTCCAACCCCAGCACCGCCAAATAAACCAACTTTTCCCCCTTTGGCGAAAGGACAAACTAGATCAATAACCTTTATGCCTGTTTCAAGTAATTCTTGAGAAGGAGATAAATCATCATAAACTGGAGCTTTTCTGTGAATCGGAGAAGATTTTTCAGATTTTACTGGTCCAACTTCATCTATAGGATTTCCTAGAACGTCCATGATCCTTCCCAGAGTCGATGTTCCGACCGGGACACTAATTGGAGCCCCAGTATTTTTGATTAACATTCCTCTGCGAAGACCATCTGAAGAACCCAAAGCTATGGTCCTTACAACACCGTCACCCAACTGCTGTTGAACTTCAAGAGTTAATTCGGAGCCATCCATTTTTAAAGCATCGTGAACCTTTGGTAATCCATCACGAGGAAACTCAACATCAACAACGGCTCCAATACACTGAACAATTTTCCCTTCAACCATAACGCCTCTCATTTTTTTATCTACTAAATTATTTTATATCTTTATACTGCTGCTGCACCTGCAACTATCTCAGACAACTCCTTAGTTATTCCAGCTTGTCGAGTTTTGTTGTAGACCAGTTTTAATTCATCAATGACATTACCAGCATTGTCTGTTGCTGATTTCATTGCAACCATTCTAGCTGACTGCTCTGAAGCGATGTTTTCAACAACGGCTTGATAAATTATTGACTCTACGTACCTCTTTAAAAGCTCTTCAATTACTATCTTAGAGTCTGGTTCATACAAATAATCCCAAGCATACTTGTTGGGCACATCAAAACCCTGTGAGGTGAGGGGAAGTAACAAATCAATTTTTGGATCTTGTTTCATTGTATTAATAAATTTTGTGGAGCAAAGGTATATTCTTCCGAGCTCGCCATCGTTGAAGAGGTCAAGAAACTCTTTCATTGACCCAATAAAATCCTCAAGTCTGGGCGAATCACCCAAATGAATTGAACTAGAAACTATATCAATACCTATCCTTGTCAAAAATCCTAAAGCTTTATTCCCAATTGCAACCGCCTTTAATTCTTTACCTTCTGACTCTGTTTCTTTTACTTTATTGAGAACTTGCCTAAACAAATTGGTATTCAAGCCACCACACAATCCTTTGTCGGTTGATATCACAACCAATCCAACTTTTTTGTAATCTTCCTTTTTTTCTAGAAAAGGATGAACGTATTCCGAATTGGCCTGAGACAAATGGCTGGCAATAACACGAATCCTTTCAGAGTAAGGCCGTGCAGATCGCATTCTATCTTGGGCTTTGCGCATTTTTGAGGCCGCAACCATTTCCATAGCCTTTGTGATTTTCTTAGTGTTTTCTACGCTTTTAATTTTGTTTCTAATTTCTTTTCCGGCAGCCATATTTTTACCCTAACAGCCTTATCTGATTAACTTGCTTTTTTGAATTCAGTGATAGCTTGATTCAGTTTTTTTTCTGAATCTTCATTTAATTTCTTATCTGACTCGATCTCATCCAATAACTTTGAGTATTCACTGGAATTTTTTAAAAAATCATGCAAGTCGGCTTCAAACTTTAAAACATTTTTCAACTCAATATCATCAAAAAACCCCTCGTTAACGGCGTATAAGGACACCGCCATTATTGATATTGGAAGTGGTGAATACTGTGGTTGCTTGAGAAGTTCTGTTACCCTTGCACCTCTGTCAAGCTGTTTTCTTGTTGCATCATCAAGATCCGAGGCAAATTGAGCAAAAGCAGCTAACTCTCTATATTGGGCTAAGTCAGTTCTAATACCCCCGGATAAACTCTTGATGAGTTTAGTTTGTGCTGCCCCGCCAACCCTGGAAACTGATATCCCTGCATTAATTGCGGGCCTTATACCGGAATTAAATAAGTTAGTTTCTAAAAATATCTGTCCATCAGTTATGGATATGACATTTGTAGGAACGAAGGCTGAAACATCACCAGCCTGTGTTTCGATTATAGGTAAAGCGGTTAAAGAACCAGTTTTACCTTTGACTTTGCCTTGGGTTGTTTTTTCAACATAATCCTCATTTACCCGAGCCGCTCGTTCCAATAATCGTGAGTGTAAATAAAATACATCACCGGGAAAAGCCTCTCTACCCGGAGGTCTGCGAAGTAGAAGTGAAACTTGTCGATAAGCTACAGCTTGTTTAGAAAGATCATCGTATATTATTAAAGCGTCTTCACCTATGTCTCTGAAGTACTCACCCATAGCACAACCTGAGTAAGGAGAAATGAATTGCATTGCAGCTGAGTCAGAAGCAGCAGCAGCAACAACAATCGTATAATCCATAGCATTATTCTGCTCAAGGGCCCTNACAACATTTTTTATAGATGATGCTTTTTGNCCNATAGCAACATAAATNCAAACTACGTCTTTACCTTTTTGGTTGATNATTGTGTCTATTGCTATTGCTGTTTTTCCTGTTTGCCTGTCTCCAATAATTAACTCTCTTTGGCCTCTCCCAATTGGTACCATCGAATCAATTGCTTTCAAGCCAGTTTGTAGGGGTTGAGAAACAGATTGGCGAGCAATTACACCTGGGGCAATTCTTTCAATTGGTGCTGTTTTAGAAGTTTTAATTTCTCCCTTACCATCAATCGGCTGGCCAAGGGAATTAACAACNCTTCCCATTAACTCTGTCCCAACAGGGACTTCAAGAATTCTACCAGTGCATTTAACTGTATCACCCTCAGAAATATGTTCATAATCTCCGAGGATTACAGCTCCAACGGAGTCTCTTTCTAAGTTAAGTGCTAGTCCAAAGGTGTCGCCTGGAAATTCAAGCATTTCACCCTGCATCGCTTCTGAAAGTCCATGAACTTTACAAATTCCATCAGTAACTGAAATTACAGAACCTTGAGTACTTGTTTCTGTTTTNTCGTCCAATCCTTGGATTTTATTTTTAATTAGATCACTTATTTCTGCCGGATTAAGTTGCATTGTTACTCCTTAATAACTTTTTTCTGGATGCTATTAACTTNAATAAATCATGATAAAAGTGATGATTTTAGTCTATCAATCCTAGATNTTACTGAGCCATCTAAAACCTGNTCACCTATTTCTATTCTCACACCACCCAGTAGGGTTGGATCAACTGCTACATCTGGTTCAAGCTTGGTCTTATACTTGTGTTCTAACTTNTTGACCAAACTNATCAACTCTTGCTCTGCTAATTTAAAAGCCGATATAATTTTCACCTTTTTGATCCCGTCGGCAGAATTCATTAGAGTTTTATATTGGTGATATATTTCGTTCAAAACTAATAATCTCGAATTTTCGATCAATATTAAAATAAAACTCTTGAACTCAGAAGTTTTTTCTTCTTGCATTATTTCTGATATAAAATCGCATATAAATTTTTTGCTAATAGACGGGTCTTTCAAATAATTTTTAAAATTTTTGTCAGATACGACTTCAATTAAAGACAATAANGAATCAGAAAAATCTAAGGAATTTTCTTTTGANACATTAAATAGCGCATTGGCATATGGCCTNGCTAATGTTGCAGATTCAGACATGCTATANNTCNGCCTCTAATTTCTTTAAAATATCTNAATGCGTTTTTTCATCTATCTGTTTTTGGAGAATTTGTTCCGCACCTTTAAGAGCTAGTTTAGAAACTTCTAATCTNAATAACTCACGCATTTTTAATGCTTCTGACTTAGCTTCTTTTTTTGCATTTTCAATTATTTTTTGAGCCTCTAATTCTGCATTGTTTTTTGCATCGTCAACAATGGTAGCGGCTTTTTTTTCAGCTTCACCAATTCTGTGTTGAATTTTTTCATTTAACAAACGCATATCATCTTTTATTTTATTTTCAGTCAAAAGTAGTTGAGACTTATTTTTCTCAGAGGCTTCAAGACCTTCAGCAATTTTTTTTACTCTNTCATCTAGTGCTGACATGATAGGTGGCCAGACAAAACGCATAGTAAACCAAGCTAGTATAAAAAAAACAACCAGCTGTGCTAATAGAGTTGCATTTAAATTCACTTGGAAAGACTCCTCTTAATCAGTATGCTAAGGTAATTGAGCTAAAAAGGGGTTAGCNGTTGTGTACCACAATGCTATCCCTGTACCAATAATAAATGCTGCATCAATCAAGCCGACCAGCAGAAACATCTTAGTTTGTAAGGTATTCATTAATTCCGGTTGTCTGGCAGAAGCTTCTAAAAACCTACTACCCATTATGCCGATACCAATACATGCACCCGCTGCTCCTAAACCAATTATTAAACCGGCCGCAATTGCCACAAAGCCTACTACAGATTCCATAACATCTCCTTAGGGGGAAAAAACCTCAAATGAGGCGATTTAGTGTGATTCATGTGCTTGTCCTATATAAACCAATGTAAGCATCATGAAAATAAAAGCTTGAAGAGTAATTATTAATATATGAAAAATTGCCCAAACCGTACCAGCAAGAATGTGNCCGATAAAACCAAATAAAGTTGCGCTTCCGCCAAGTAATGCAATGAGGACAAAAATCAATTCACCTGCATACATGTTTCCAAATAGCCTCATACCGATTGAAAAAGTTTTTGCAACAAACTCGATAATATTTAAACCCAAATTGAACACCCATAAAGTTGGGTGAGGTCCAAAAGGAGCAAATAATAATTCTTTTATGAAACCCACCAACCCCTTTATTTTAAGGTTGTAATAAATCATTAGTGCAAAGACTCCAAGTGCAATGCCCATTGTTCCGTTCAAATCGGCTGTTGGAACAATCCTATGATTGTGTATTACCTCTCCTAACCCTANTGCCTGAAAAACAAAATGCGGTAGATCAACCGGTAATAAGTCCAGCGCGTTCATAAAAAAAACCCATAGAAATATTGTTAAAGCTAAGGGCGCAATAAACTTCCTATCTCCATGAACAATAGATTTAGATTGCTCCTCTACCATNTCAACTATGATTTCTACAGCAGCTTGAAATCTGTTTGGAACNCCTGAAGTTGCTTTTCTTGCCGCAAGCCATAGTAGGAAGACGGATAATAGTCCAGTAAAAAGACCCCAGAATACAGTGTCAATATTAATAAAACTCAAATCAAGTAATTTTGTTTGGGTTTCGCCCGTGTTGTTGAGGTGGAGTAAATGATGCCCAACATATTCTGAAGAACTAGGTTCGCTTGAGGCCATATGAGAAAATTATAGTATGTATTTCACTTAACGTTTTGCGTATGTTGCAGTAANTTATAAATATTAATGCTTAGACCAAATCTTTCTTATACGCACACAGACATTAATAAATATTTATAGAATTAATTGCTTTAAATTGAAATAAATCGAATTGCTTATAAATCAAAATAACACAAAATAAACAACATCACATTTTGCATCACTAAATAGTTTTTTGCAACTGGAGTAAATCACTAAACTTTATTTTTAAACAAAATTGGCAATAAGTAAATTGCTTTCAAGCTCATTAGAGCACCCAGCAGTAANACTATCCAATCCACTGGGGAGAAAAATTGAGAAAATAAATACATNAGANTTATTGTAAATAAAACTTTCACACTTTCTCCTAAAAAAAACAACACTAACCTTGTGCTTGCAGAGGNTATTCTTTTAAAAATTAGNGATAGATTAANTGCAAANAGTGCGTTTGGAATTAAGACTGCCAGAAAACCCAAAACAAAATCTAANACGNTTTGNGTGTCAAAAAAAAAAATTACAAATGCGCAAAATGTTAATGATATTACTTGAGTTAAAAAATATTTNCCCATTATTGTNTCAACTTTTTATTCGCATTTTATGAAGAAGTCCTTCTAATTCGTCTATTCCTGAAAAAGCTATCACCAACTTTCCCTTTGTTAAATTNTTCATTTTAATTTGNACTTGTAGATTTAGTGAATCCGATATCTCCTGTTCTAANGTTAATATTTCATAATCTCTATTTTTAACTTTAATTTTTTTAGATTTTAATTTTTTTCCTAAATAATTTTTAACTTCATTTTCAATTTGCCGGACAGTCATATTCGAGGTGACAATTTGATTGGCCATAGAAATTTGGTCTTCTTTGTTTAATGATAATAATGCTCTTGCATGCCCCTGTTCGAGCTGTCCAGTCAGAAGTAAGTTTTGGACTTCTTCTTCACAATTTAGCAATCTTAATAAATTTGTAATTGATGCTCTGGATTTACCAAGCGAGTCTGCTGCTTGGGCATGAGTAAGTCCAAAGCTATTAATAAGTTTATCNACACCTTTAGCCTCTTCAATGGAATTTAAATCTTCTCTCTGAAGATTTTCAACCAAAGCCATAGCGAGNGCAGTAGAATCATCAACATCTTTAATTACAACTGGTATTTCTTTTAATCCCGCTAATTGAGANGCTCGCCATCTTCTTTCCCCAGCAATTATATTAAATTTNCCATTTTTTTCTTTTCTCNCCAATACTGGCTGCATCAGGCCTTGAGACTTTATGGATTTTGCTAGGCTTTGGATAGATTCCTCTTCTATTTTTCCTCTGGGTTGAGATGATCCTGGTTGAATTTTGTTGATGGATGTAATCTGTAATGTTTCTTCACTATTAGTAATTTTATTATCCCCAAGAAGAACATCAAGCCCTCTACCCAATCTTCTTTTCCTTGTGCTCACATCTGTTCCTTTGAGTTTTTAATTTTGTTTGCATTTTTTTTCAGAAGTTCTTTGCCAAATTCAATATATGCCTTGGATCCCCTAGAGGAGGGGTCGTAAGACATTATCGAAAGTCCGTGACTTGGGGCTTCAGCTAATCTCACATTCCTGGGAATTACAGCTGAAAAAACTTTACTGCCGAAGTGGGTTATCAATTGATCACTTACTTGTTGAGATAGAGTCATTCTTGGATCATACATAACTCTTAACAATCCAATTTCGTTGAGTGTAGGATTCAAATTCGAATGCACTCTCCTAATCGAATTGATTAGATCAGAAAGCCCCTCTAGGGCATAATATTCACACTGCATTGGTATTATTACTCCGTTTGAGGAACATAATCCGTTCAAAGTGAGAAGAGATAATGAGGGTGGGCAATCTATCAATATGAATTCATATCTATGAAATATTTTTTCTAAAGCATCTTTTAGTCTGTACTCTCTTCTACTTTCCTCAGTTAACTCAATTTCTGCACCAATAAGATCCCTGTTAGAGGGTAACAAGTCGTAGCCAGATTGTGTTTTTTTCAAAATAGAAGCAGCATCAGTTAGCCCCAAAAGCATATGATACACAGAGTATTTTAAACTTGACTTTTCTACTCCGCTTCCCATAGTGGCATTTGCTTGCGGATCTAAGTCGATCAGGAGCACACTTTTTCCAAGTNCTGCCAATGCGGCTGACAAATTTACTGCTGTTGTTGTTTTGCCAACACCGCCCTTCTGATTAGCAATCGACAGAATTTTNATCATTTTTTCTTAACTTTATCAATTACTTATATTGTAGCCAAATNATTTGTTTGTTAGTTTTTCTATTATTAACTGTAACAGGCGTTATTTTATTGATGTTAAGTTTTAACTTTTTTAACATATCGGCCGTTAACTTAGAACTTCTAGAAAGCGTAGTCATNATCATCCATGAAGAATCTTTTTTACTAATTATTTTGGTACTCATTAAAAAATTTACACAATCTGTATATGCTCTACTAGTTATGATATCAAACTGTTTTGATTTGATATTTTTGACNTCATCATTAATTGTAGTAACCCTATGATTCAAATCTAGTTCTCCGATTGCATAATTCAGAAAAGCTACTTTTTTTGTCACCTTTTCAATCAAAATAATTTTGAATTGTTTGTTAGAAATTGCCCATATTAATCCAGGTATCCCATTGCCTGAGCCAACGTCTGCGACGGTGATTTCTTTTTTAAAATATTCTTTAATTTTTTTTTTAATGGTCTTAAAGCAGTCAAGGCATCAATTACATGCTCTCTAATAAATAAACTTTCATCTTTATGTCCAGTTAAGTTGTGAACCATATTCCATCGGTGAAGTAACACTAAAAATTTACAAATCAGAATTTTTGTTTTCCTTGAAAAATGCATATTATTTCTTTGAAATTCTACTTCCAAAGCTAGCAATAGAGAGTCAATTTGCATTAGGTTCCAGATGATTCCTCTTGTTATGCTTTTTCAAAAATATGGATAGTATTGATATTGCGGCAGGCGTAACCCCTGAAATCCTTGCGGCCTGTGCAAGATTAATAGGATTGATTTTTTTTAATTTGGTCAGCGCCTCAGTTGAGAGCCCCTTGACATCATCAAAAACAAAATTTTTTGGTATTGCTGTTTTACCTAAAGTACTCATCTGTTGAATTTCTTTGTTTTGTCTTTCAATATAGCCTTTATATTTAATTTGTGTTTCGATATGGTATTTTGAGATTTTCGTTAAAGTATTTATGTCACCAATTCCCTCATCTAACTTTGTGTATTTTATAATATTTTCAATATCTTGAAATTTCATATTTGGTCTTTTAAGTAATTCTAAAATATTTGTTTCTTTTTTCAATGTCATTTTAAATTTTTTTGAAAAATAATTCTGATTTGTCAATGTTGGTTTTATAAGAGTTTTTTGTAATATATCTAAAAAACTGTTAATTTTAATTTGGTTTTGATTAAATTTTATATAATTGGTGCTGTCAATTAAAGACATATCATGAGCAATTTTTGCTAATCGTTGATGGGCATTGTCCTCTCTTAGACTTAGCCTATACTCTGCTCTGCTGGTAAACATTCGATAAGGCTCGGTTACTCCTAAATTGACTAAGTCATCAACCATTACTCCCAAATAAGCCTCATTGCGCCCAGGTATCCATTGCTTTTCTCCTCTGGTCAGTTTCCCAGCATTTAATCCTGCTAATAGCCCTTGGGCTGCTGCCTCTTCATACCCAGTGGTGCCATTAATTTGTCCCGCAAAAAAAAGGTTTTTTATGGTTTTAGTCTCTAAGGTTGGTTTTAGATTACGAGGATCAAAATAATCATATTCAATTGCGTACCCAGGTCTCAGAATATGAGTGTTTTCTAACCCCTCTATGGATCTAACTAGTTGTAGCTGAGTTTTAAATGGAAGACTTGTTGAAATACCATTAGGGTAAATCTCTGAAGTATCCAAACCTTCAGGCTCTAGAAAAATTTGATGAGAAAGCTTGTCGGCAAACCTGAAAATTTTATCTTCAATTGATGGGCAGTATCTCGGCCCAGTACCAGAAATGTTTCCAGTAAACATTGGTGACTTGTGGATTGCATCTTTTATAATCTGATGAGTTTTTTGATTTGTATGCGCGATCCAACAACATTTTTGTCTGGGAATATCCTCTAATTTTGTATCGGAAGAAAAAAAAGGAATTTCGTTGTCGCCCCACTGTTCTCTAAGTTTATGGTAATTGATCGATTTTCCGTCTATCCTAGGTGGGGTTCCTGTTTTTAGCCTCCTTCTCTCAAAACCATAACTATCCATGGAATTTGCTAGCTTATGTGATGATGGATCTCCTGCTCTGCCCCCAGTATAGTTTTGTTGGCCAATATGAATTCTTCCATTCAAGAATGTTCCTGCAGTCAAAACAACTGTAACAGAGTGAAAAATGACATCATTTGAGGTAACAACCCCACTGATTTGGTTGTTTTGAATTAAAAATTCATTGACAGTATCCGAAAATAAATCTAAATTTTTCTGATTATCTATAATGCTTCGAATTTCCTTTTTATATAAGTTCCTGTCTGCCTGAACTCTTGTTGATACCACAGCGGCACCCTTGGACTCATTAAGATGCTTGAAATGTATCCCGGATAAATCTGCAGCCTTGCCCATTGCGCCACCAAGAGCATCAATTTCTTTGACCAAATGACCCTTACCAACGCCGCCAATGGATGGATTACATGACATTTGGCCTAATGAGTCCAAATTTTGAGTTATTAAAAGAGTTGAGCATCCAATTCTTGCGGACGCTAATGCCGCCTCAGTACCGGAGTGGCCACCACCAACAACAATGACATTATATTTTTTATTAAATTTCATAACACAAGGTTATATGTTTCACGTGAAACAAAACAGTNTTTTGTAGCACAATATAAANNAGCTACTAGGAAGAGCATAGAAGTTAAAGTACAATAATTACCTCTTGTTAAGCTCATTTATACAAGACACTACAAAAAACTGAGATTAAAAAAATAGTTCGATACTTAATGAAAAATAACAAAACAATTAAGAAACAAATATACTGAACACCAACCGAAACATCAATAAAATAAAATTTTATTAAATTTCTTTCATTGATTGGTTAGTATTTTTCTAACTTTTTAAATACACCTAGTTAAGAGTTTACAATAACGTTTTAAGAGATTTATTGGGGTTTCAGGTTTTTGATAGTAATCAATGTAAAAAAATTGTTAAAACTANAGATAGTTTTTCCCCNGNAATACTATAGTTCAACTATGTTGAAAAAAATTAATGCCTATTACCAATCTTCAGAAACCAGTTAAANTTAGGTNNATTCTTTGTGAATATTAATTCTCCAATCGCTGTTACAATGGGGGATCCAAGTGGCATTGGGCCTGAAATTACTGTGAAAGTACTGTCTAATACTGAGTTACCAATAAAAGTATANGGAAATCTAGAGATACTNAAACATACAGCGAAAAAGTTGAAGCTGGAGTTGGATCACAAAAAAATATTTAATACTATTAANCTAACCAGACAAGAANTAAGAGAAATTAAGCATTCAAAACCAACTATGCTTACCGGTAAAATTGCATATTCAGCTATTGAATTTGCGGTAAAAGACTGTTTANCAAAANACGCGAAAGCATTAGTGACTGGCCCAATTTCAAAACTNGCTTTGCATTTAGCTGGACATAAATGGCCNGGCCACACCGAACTCCTGTCCTACTTATCAAATCCTAAAAANCCTTCNAGAGTGAGAATGGCTCTTTTGAATAAAAATTTCTTAATTGTTCTTAACTCTATTCATCTTTCACTAAAAGACGCTATTATTACACTTAATACTAAACGACTTTTAGAGACATTTCACATAACATCTTTATGGGCAAAAGAAAATAAAATCCATGATCCTCATTTATGGGTCGCNGCTTTAAATCCTCACTCTGGCGAATCTGGNTTACTTGGTAAGGAAGAAAAAGACATCCTCGAACCTGCAATTAATATAGCAAAACACCATAATATAAACATTTCTGGCCCATGGCCCGCCGACACTTTATTTATGAAAATAAAAAAAATAAACACAGCCTTTCCTCCAAAAAATATAATAATTTCTCTTTACCATGATCAAGCTTTAATCCCATTCAAACTAGACGGGCTAGATAATGGNATTAACATTACTGCGGGGCTTCCCTTTCTCAGGGCAAGTGTAGACCACGGAACTGCTTTNGATATTGCTGGTAAGGGANTTGCATCGGAAACTCCATTAAAAAACGCAATTATTTTGACTCAAAATCTTCTATCCAGGACTAAGTTCGATGAAAAATAAAACAATTAAAATAATCTCTTGTGGTGGTACTTTTGAAAAGATTTATGATCCTATCTCTGGGAATTTGACATTTAACCAATCTGGAATAGCTGACTTAATAAAAAGATCCAGAATAAGCGAAAAAATAACCTTGAATAACATTATGCTTATAGATAGTTTAGATATGACTGATANGCACAGAAAAAAAATTGCAAAAGCCGTCTTTGATAGTGAGGAAAAAAAAATACTTCTTATACATGGCACAGATACCATGGTAGAGACAGCAAAAGAGCTAGCTAAGTCAATTAAAGATAACAAGACAATTGTAATTACCGGAGCNATGATACCCGCTAGTATAAAAAATTCGGATGCANCATTTAACTTTGGCTTTTCNATAGCAGCATTACATTTACTGAAATCTGGAGTTTGGATCACCATGAATGGCACAATATTTCAACATGANGAAGTTAAAAAAAACATTCNNAAAGGAATATTTGAAAAAAAAATTAATTCATTTGCCAATGCAAAAGGTTGAAAATATTCTGTCTAAAATATCATCAGGTAAATCTTCACCAGTTATCGCTTTAATTGNAACGTGAGTATTTTTTAGATCTTCAGCNCAAAGATCAAGTTGATTCTTATGANTATTACTAATTGCCCTTTCAATATTTATCAATGAATCTGCCAAATTAGACTCTATTCTTTTNGAGACGATAAAACTTTCTTTAAAATTTAAAACNTTTTGATTTGAAAAGATTTTGATAAGNTCTTTTTTTAAACAATCAAACCCCTCACCTGTTTTGGCCGAAATTAAAAAATCAAAATTTTGAAGCTTGTTAGCATAGNCTTCTAGANAATCTTNTTCTAGTTTATCAATTTTATTAAAGACAGTAATAAAGTTGATATTTTCCCTATTTATTTTATNCTTAACTTTATTTCTTNTAGAAATCTGCTCTTCTAAAAACCCATTTGTTATGTCGCAGACGTATAATAAACAGTCGGCATCTTCAATTTCGTTCCAAGCCCTTTTGACTCCCTCTCTTTCAACTTCATCGTACGTCTCTCTAATTCCAGCCGTATCACAAATTTGCAGTTTAATTTGATCATCTATTTTAATAACTTCTCGGACTACATCTCGAGTTGTACCTTTATAGGTACTTACAATTGCAGAGTCTTTCATTGAAAANAAATTAAGGATAGAGGACTTACCAACATTAGTAGTGCCAAGTAAAACTATCTTTCCAATGAAATTAAGTTGTTTNCCATTTTCAGCAAACTCTANGCATTTACAAATTAAAAGCTTTATTTCCTGTAGATTTTTAAAAAATAATTTGATTTCTATTGGACCCAAATTATCTTCAACAAAGTCAATTTTTGCCTCTAGCTCGGCTCTGACAGATAAAATCATATNAANCAACCGNTCTAGCATGACACCAAAATTCCCGGACAAAGAATTATTAATAGCCTTAACAGCATCANTAGTTGATGCATTAATCATTTCTGCGATAGCCTCGGCCTCTATTAGATTNATTTTATTATTCAAAAAAGCTCTTTTAGAAAACTCTCCCGGTTGAGCTAACCGAATGGAACCATTAGATGTTTCGTAATTTAAACAAGCTTCTATCAAAATATCGATAACCCCCAAACCTCCGTGACAATGAAACTCAATCACATCCTCTCCAGTGAAAGAATTGGGACCTTTAAAAAAAATTACTATTCCCCTATCAAACTCAACTGAATTTAGCGTTTTAAAAACGCAATAAGATGCGTATCTGGGGACCAAGTCAATAGCACAAATTTTAGATGCTACTCCTATACTCAAGGGCCCTGAAACCCTGACAATACCAACGGGAGAATTAAAGCAAGGTGTAACGGGAGCTACAATTGTNTCAAACTTTGACATTAAGTCGACGCATTATAGACCATTGTTGTGCGATGGAAACTACATTGTTTACTAACCAATAAAGAACAAGCCCTGAAGGGAAAAAAAAGAAAAATATTGAAAAAATTATAGGCATCATCATCATGATTTTTGCCTGCAATGGATCCGGCGGCGTAGGATTTAACTTCATTTGAATGAACATAGTTACCGCCATTATTAAAGGNAAAATATAAAAAGGGTCCGGAACTGACAAATCCGTTATCCAAAAAATCCATNGAGCATTTCTTATTTCNACGCTTCCAAGCAAGACCCAATAAAGGGCAATGAACACTGGGATTTGAACTANTACAGGCAAGCAGCCACCTAGNGGATTTATCTTCTCCTTTTGATAGAGGTCCATCAATGCTTTATTCAATTGCATTTTGTCCTCTTTGAATTTTTCTCTTATTTGCATCATTCGCGGAGTTACAGCTTTCATCTTCGCCATGGATTTATAACTTGCAGCAGTCAAGGGGTAAAAAATGAGCTTAATGATTATTGTAAGAACAACTATCGACCAGCCCCAATTTCCAACAAAAGAGTGTATCTTGTCTAGTAGCCAGAAAATTGGCTTAGCTATTACAGTTAAAATTCCATANTCAACAACAAGTTCAAGGCCAGGAGTAAGTTTTTTTAAATTACTTTGTAATTGCGGNCCGACATATAATTTNGCAAAATGATCAAGAGATTGACCTGATACAATTTTACCCAAATATTGAATGGCTCCAACGCTATAAATACCNTTAGGCAAACTACGTGTGTAAAATTCCCTGCTNTTANTATTGGCCAAAATCCATGCACTCACATAATGATGCTGAATCATTGCTAACCATCCATCGTTTGCTTTTNTTATGTGTTCGGCCGAATTATCAGCAATATCATCAAAATCTACTTTTTGAAACTTTTCTTTCTCTGTATAAAATGCCGGTCCAGTGAATGTTTGATANAAGCTNCTTCCTCCTCTAGGGGGATTGCTGGTCCTGACTAATTGATAATANATNCCAGCATCAATGTCTTCTTTTCTGTCATTAAATACTCTTGTATTGACGGAAATTTCATAGCCCTTTTTCTCCAAAGAGANTNTTTTGATTAATTTAATGTTGTTGACTNTGGATATCAAAGTAACNGAGTTGCTCAGTTTGANGGAGCTAGTATCAACAGCATAATTACTTGTATGATTAGGAAACACGTCATTTCCCCCCGGGAAAGCAAATATACCAGATTGTGCTTCATACTGNTCCCCATTNACGTTATTGAATAAAATAACATGCCCATTTTTATATTCATCGGACGCTTGGTTCAATAATTCCGCATATTCTANACGGGCACCCTTTAAGNTTATTAAGATTTTTAAATCATCATTCTTGATTTCNACAAGATCTTCACTTTTTGAATCATCAACTGAGGTTGGATTAAAAACCTGGCNAGAACCATCATTTTCTAGAACCGTTGCAGAGGGAACTTCATTTGCATTAGCGACAGGATTAGGCGCAGTAACTGATCTCGAAATCGGGTCAACTTTATTGGATGCAACGGGCTGATCTCTAGTTGTCCAAGATTCCCATAGCATTAATAATGAAAAAGAAAAAATAACTGCCAATATAATATTTTTAGTGTCCATTTTTAACTCCTTTTAAGGGCTTTTCTGGCACTAAATCGACGCCTGANTTTCCAAAAGGCCTACATTTTAAAATCCTAATTAATGTCAGCTTTAATCCTGGGAAAAAACCATGAATCTGAAATGCATCCTTAGCATATTCNGAACANGTTGGNAANAATCTACAAGNCGGTTTAAAGAAAGGACTAATAATTTGATAAAAACTAATAAGCTTTNTAGCTATATAAGAAAGTAGNGCNATTTTGTTGTTTTTCATTCTANATAAATTTAAATTTGTGAACCATCTGTTATAAANGATAAAAGCAATTTTANTTCATTAAGTANCTTTAATCTNTCTACTTTGGAATTCAATNNTAATGGTCGATTAACTTTGACGATGATATCAATTAATAAATCNGAATCTTTCAANANCNCTCTAATCCAACGTTTAATTANATTTCTTGAAACACTTTTTTTGACATTGCGTTTTGGAATAACCACAGCTAGCCTCGTNTTNTCAATACGCGTTAANCTACNGCATTTTTCANCATCTAANTTTTTTCTTTGAANTTTTTTTTNGTTTTCAGACAAACTAGCTATGGGAATATACATCGCTACGAAATGAACTGTTTTTTTTTTCCGCAATTCAGAAACTGAGAAAAATCTTTTCTTGTTTTGAGACTACCAAGTTTTGCCATTGTAAATCGTAATTAGTAAACTAGACTGATAGCTTTGCCCTACCTTTTGCTCTTCTTGCACGGATAACAGCTTTACCNCCTTTGGTTCTCATCCTNACGAGAAATCCATGGGTTCTTTTTCTTTTAGTTACTGATGGTTGATATGTTCTTTTCATTTTTTACCTTATATTATTTATTTTACACGTAGGCGATTTAATTATCAAAGTTTATGTTTTTAATANCAATAATAGTAGACCTCAGCTAAAATTAAATAACTATTTTATATAAAATCCATAATGAATCCAGATGAACANAATGCATGCTGGCTTGAGTGTTTGTCAGATATAGAAAAAATTATTAGTGTTCAACAATTTGAAACATGGGTAAAGCCTATTCAATTTTATAGTCTTACCCAAAAAAACAACAAAGCAGAACTAAAAATCACCACACCAAATAAATTCAAACAGAAGTGGGTAAAAGAGCAGTTAGAATCTACAATCCANAAATGGATGGAAATTAAGCTCAAGTGTCCAACAGAAATTAATATTGGGATTATTCAAGAAACCAAGGTTATTGATGACAATGTTTATCTAACAAAAAAGAAAAAAAACGTAGTTATAGAGAGAAATAATCATATCGAAAATAGCAGACTAAANNGCGACTGCACATTTGANAGTTTTGTTTTAGGTAAGGCTAATCAATTNGCACGNGCTGCNGCTCAACAAATTTGCGANAACCCAGGCTCTAGTTATAATCCCTTNTTNTTNTATGGNGGAGTTGGCTTNGGTAAAACTCATCTTATTCATGCAATAGGAAACAATATATTAGAAAGAAACAGCTCAGCCTCTATTAGATATATTCATGCTGAAGCATATGTCAGCGACGTGGTAAGAGCCTATCAAAGAAAAGCATTTGAGGAATTTAAAAAGACATACCATTCTTTAGATATTTTGTTGATTGATGATATTCAATTTTTTGCTGGCAAATCNAGAACTCAAGANGAATTNTTTTATGCTTTNGAAGCTTTAATTGGTGCAAAAAATCAAATCATCATTACTAGCGATACCTACCCCACAGAATTNGGTGGAATTGATAACAGACTGATATCAAGGTTTGGATCAGGNCTNACGGTTGCCATCGAACCTCCAGAATTAGANATGAGAGTTGCCATCNTGTTAAAAAAAGCTGAAAGAGAAAATTTACCTTTGACNGAAGAATCAGCTTTTTTTATTGCTAAACATTTAAGATCNAATGTAAGAGAATTAGAGGGNGCATTACAAAAAATNATTGCCTTCTGCACTTTTCATAACAAACCNCCATCACTGGATATAGTAAGAGAAGCGCTGAAAGATCTACTNTCATTGCATCGAAGCGCAATAACAATNGATATGATTCAAAANACGGTTGCTGAATTTTTTAAATTNAANATTGGTGACATGTANAGTAAAAGNCGCCCTGCATCAATCGCTGTTCCTAGGCAAATTGCAATGTACTTAAGTAAAGAACTNACCCAAAAAAGTTTNCCTGAAATTGGATACGCCTTTGGCGGAAGAGATCACACAACNGTTTTACATGCCGTTAGGAANATACAGTCTGTGCGACAATCTGATTCTAGTTTGAACCATAATATTCACATCCTGGAGCAACAATTGAGAAATTAACCCAAAAGTTATTTATAACCAGTTAAGTAATTGTTGATAATATTGTNAATAGATATCTCTCATTNAATTGTGAACAAATTGTTAACTGTTTATCCTATTATTAAATAACAAATTATTTACTTTAATCAGTTACTTAAAAAAACTTTCATAAAAACTNCTCTCTANTANTANTATTAATTTATATATATGCTTTTATTAAAAATACAAAAAGACTCTTTAGTAAAACCTCTAAACAATTTAATTAANATTGTTGAACGAAGACATTCATTACCTATTTTAATGAACATACTATTAAGTTTTAATAAGGGAAGCCTTAAATTAACTACAAGCGATATAGAGATAGAAATTTCATCAACAATAAATATTGATCAACAACTTAATGAGCAAGAAATAACTGTATCTGCTAGAAAATTTCTAGATATATTAAAGAATATGAATAGCGATGATTTAGTTGAGTTAAGTTTGCAAAAGAATAAACTTTTTATATTTCAAAAAAATTCCAAGTACAGTTTGCAAATTCTACCTGCTGAAGATTTTCCATTGATCAATCTACCACCTATACCGAAAGATACGATCAGCGCAAGACAAGATAATTTAAAAAAACTAATTAATAGTATTTCTTTTTCAATGGCTTACCAAGACGTACGATATTACTTAAATGGTTTGTTCATAAAATTTGATACAGAATATATAATAGCAGTAGCTACAGATGGACACAGATTGGCAATAAATTCAGAAGAGATTAATCAAACTGAAAAGTCCATTCAATTGGAATTTATAGTTCCAAGAAAAGCTGTAATTGAAATCGAAAAAATGTGCAATGAAACCGAGGAAAATATTAATTTATACTTTTATGCGCAACATTTGAAAATAGAAGTTGGCTCTTTCCAATTGATAACAAAATTAATTGATGGAAAATATCCAGATTACACAAAAGTTATACCGGAAAAAACTCAAACATATATAGATATTAACAGACAAGAGTTTTTAACTGGTTTACAAAGAGTTTCCATTTTGACTGCGGATAAATATAGAGGGATAAAATTACATGTTAAGGGTAACAAGATTTTATTACAATCTACGAATGCTGAGCAAGAAGAAGCAGAAGAACAAATATCATGTTCTGATAATCAATTAGATATAAAAATGGGTTTCAATGTAACTTATCTAATAGATGTTTTATCGAATTTAAAAAGTGAAACCGTGCAATTATTGCTGTCTGATCCTCAATCCAGTGCTTTAGTACTGGATAGTAATCATCAGAATTTTAAATATGTTGTTATGCCAATGAGAATCTAACATGCCCAAATACGACTCGTCTTCCATAAAAATATTAAAAGGGCTTGAAGCCGTAAAGAAAAGACCTGGCATGTATATAGGCGATACTAGCGATGGATCTGGCTTACACCATATGGTCTTTGAAATTGTGGACAATTCTATTGATGAATCCTTAGCAGGACATTGCGATCAAATAATTGTGACCATTAATACTGATAATTCTGTCACCGTGTCTGATAATGGTAGAGGCATACCTGTCGATATCCACGAGGAAGATGACGTAAAAAGGTCGGCAGCAGAAATAGTAATGACTGAGTTACACGCCGGGGGCAAATTTGACCAAAATAGCTACAAGGTCTCTGGTGGCCTCCACGGAGTAGGGGTGTCCGTTGTAAATGCTTTGTCTTCATGGTTGCTTTTAACAATCAAGCGTGACGGGAAAATTTTTAAATTAGAGTTTGAGAATGGTTTTTGCAAGACGCAACTTCATGAAGTAGGCAGTACATCATTAACTGGTACAGATATCCAGTTTTTTCCAAACAAGGAAATTTTTACCAACATAGAATTTAAATATGCAATTTTAGCAAAACGAATTAGAGAACTTAGTTTTCTAAACAAAAACATCAACGTATCTCTAACCGACAAAAGAATAAACAAAAGCGAAATTTTTTCTCACAACGGAGGAATNNCTGAATTTGTAGCCTATATTAANAGGACCAAAACACANTTNCATCCAAAAATATTTTACGCATCTAAAAACGAANACAACGTACAAGTAGAAGTNGCAATCCAATGGAATACTACTTTNAACGAAACTGTTATTTGTTTCACAAACAACATTCCACAGAAAGATGGAGGAACACACCTGACNGGATTAAGAGCTGCGATGACNAGAACAGTTAATAAATTTTATCTTCAAAGCGATTTGGTGAANAAAAACAAGATAGACATAGTGGGNGATGATTTGAAGGAAGGATTATCTGCCATTTTGTCAATNAAAATAGCAGAACCAAAGTTTTCTTCACAAACGAAAGAAAAANTAGTTTCTAGTGAAGTTAGAAAGCCCGTTGAAGACATTGTCAACAAAGAATTAGAGCANTTTTTTCAAGAAAATCCTTCTGATGCGAAATTAATTTTAACAAAAATAGTTGACGCTGCTAGNGGAAGAGAAGCGGCGCGAAAAGCTAGGGATGTGACCAGAAGAAANGGAGTTCTAGATTCATTAGGATTATCAGGGAAACTTGCAGATTGCCAAGAAAAAAAACCAGAATATTCAGAACTCTATTTGGTTGAGGGAGACTCGGCAGGTGGGTCCGCTAAACAAGCAAGAGATCGAAAATTTCAAGCGATTCTACCTCTAAAAGGTAAGATTTTGAATGTTGAAAAAGCCAGGTACGACAAAATTATTGTCAGTCAAGAGATCACTACACTCATACAAACTTTGGGTATTGGCATAAAACAAGAGAGTTATAACCCTGACAATTTGAGATATCACAGAATTATAATTATGACAGATGCTGATGTTGACGGTTCTCACATTCGAACTTTGCTTTTGACTTTCTTTTACAGACAGATGCCCGAACTTATCGAACGAGGACATATTTACATTGCACAACCACCTTTATATAAGATCAAATATCACAAAACCGAAAAATACTTGAAGGACGACGAAGAGCTAGAAAGTTTAATTTTTGAATTAGCATTAAAAAATTCTAAGTTGATCTTAAGAAAAGAGAACAAAGAAAAAATATTGGATTTTTCAGGCGAAGTAAAAGAGCTTGCTAGTGACGTTATAAAATCTAAGAAAAAAATTAATAGCTTATCAACGATAATTGATGAAGAGATTTTACAATCTATTTTAGATGGAGTTAATTTTAATTTTTCTTCGCANGATTNTGCTAANCAATCTTTACAAAGTTTTAAAGACTGGATGGCGGAAAAAAATATCAAATATATAAATACTCACATTCAATATTCTGAAGAAAAAGACGGTCGCAGTTTGTTTACATCACGTGAAAATCACGGGAATGTTAAGGAAAACATAGTTGATGAGAAATTTTTCGTTAGTGACGATTATAATTATTTAAAATCTGTATCCGAAAAATTAAGATCTTATGACAGCTATAAAATTGAATTGCAATCTACTAAGGAAGTCGATAATGAAAAAGCAAATTCGTTTTCTGACGCCATTAATAAACTAATGGCGAATGTCGAACGCAAATTGTCCAAACAAAGGTATAAAGGCTTAGGCGAGATGAATCCAGAACAATTATGGGAAACTACAATGGACCCTGAGGTAAGAATTCTACTAAGAGTTAATATAGAAGACGCGATTACTTCTGACGCTATTTTCTCAACCTTGATGGGAGAAGAGGTAATGCCCAGAAGAGATTTTATAGAGAAAAATGCGTTAAATGCACTAAACATCGATTATTAAATTTTATTTTTTTGCTTTGGANAGAAACTCGAATCCAATTTTATTNTCATTAACAACTAGAAAAGCTTTGAATTTTCTTCTGGTTCGAGCCGATACAAATCCATTTAACAAATCAGTTCTACCTTCCTTTAAAAGCTTTTTCATTTGTTCTATAGCAATAGGCTGTTGTAAGATCATTAATCCACTTCTAAAGTCGCATTCTTTACTTATCCCNACATTTTTTTCACATACATATGATGTCTTATAAACATATACATTATTCAAACATTTTGGACATGTACCAATAATTTCTTCATTAGAAAAATCTACTTCTTCGGAAGAATCATCATCATTTTCAAAATCAAATTTTAATTCAAATTCATCATTAAGAATTATAGATGCTGCAAAAGGAAAACCTCGCTTACTNCTGAANCCATCTACAGGGCCGAGAGATTTTTCTTTCAAAAACNATTCTGCCTCTTTTACCGTTAAAAGTCTTTGCGCATTAATTTTTTTTATGGAAAATTGACAATTTACTTGGTCGATACAAGAGTAGGTTTTGTAGGTTTCTTTTACTGTTTTTTTGCATTTTGGACAGGGTTCTTTTAAAGTTTCGTAATCTCCTGGAATATTTTCACTGTCAAAGCTNTTCGCTTGNGAAACAATTCTTGNAGTACTTTCGATTATTTCATCCATAAAAGTTTTAGCATTACGAGTTCCATTTTCTATTTCTTTTAATTTAAATTCCCACTCACCTGTAAGAGAGGGTAAAGATAGNTCTTTAACGTTTAACCCTTTTAAAAGTCGCATAAGTTGGGTCGCATTTGGAGTGCTAATCAATTCTCTACCATCCCTTATTAAATATTTTTCTTTCAATAAACTTTCAATAATAGTAGCGCGAGTGGCAGGTGTNCCCAGTCCTTTACCAGCCATAGCATCTCTTTGATCATCGTCTTCAACAAGTTTNCCGGCAGTTTCCATCGCAGATAGCAATGTAGCTTCGCTAAANCGTGCTGGCGGTTTTGTTGTTTCTTCTTCNATTNTTNCTTCTTTCACTAATGCAAGGTTGTTTTTATCAAGCTTTACAATGTGGCCCTTTTGATTTGCATCATTTGATTTTACATAAAGTTCTAACCACCCTTGCTTAATGATGATTTTACCTTCNGTTTTAAAATTATGCCCCTCAATAGTAGTTANTCTTTTGGTATTNAAAAATTCTGCTGGAGGAAAAAAACANGCCAAAAACCTTTTAAGGACAAGATCGTAGATTTTNTGTTCTGGCTCNGANAANTTTTTTGGAATCANNCCAGTAGGAACAATTGCAAAATGNTCGCTTATTTTTTTATTATTGAAAATTTTGCTATTTGATTTAGAAATTCCATGTTTAAGGGCTTTGTCGCAAAATTCATGGTAATGAGCGAGTGATTTTAAGTTGTTAATCGCATCAATAACGGTTTGAACATAATCCTCAGGTAGTGCTTTGGAATCTGTTCTAGGGTAGGTAAGTAATTTATGTTTATCATAAAGCGCTTGAGCTAAGCTCAATGTATTTTTAGCAGAAAATCCAAATTTGGCATTAGCTTCCCTTTGTAAACTTGTTAAGTCAAAGAGTAAAGGAGGAGATTGCATGGATTTTTTTGTTGTTTCTTTTGTGTTTCCTGTTTTGTTTTTGACTGTTGTTAAAATTTCAGTTGCTCTTTCTACATTCCAAATTCTTTCCTCTCTGTTGTCTGGATTCTCAGTGCTTCTTTTAAAGTCAGGATCAAACCACTTTCCTATGTAGACCCCATCGTTAACTTTTAAGCTTGCAATTATTTCCCAATACTTTTTAAATACAAATTTTTTAATTTTTTCATCTCTTTCCACCACGATTGCTAATGTGGGTGTTTGAACACGACCTACGGGAGTTTTGTAAAAGCCACCTTTTGTAGAATTGAAAGCTGTCATGGCTCTAGTGCCGTTGATACCAATCAGCCAGTCAGCTTCTGCTCTGCATTTAGCCGCATTGGACAAAGGAATTAAATCTTGATCTGATTTTAAATCAGCAAATCCTTTTCGAATTGAGTCTGCAGTCATAGATTGAAGCCATAGCCTTTTAATTGGTAGTTTTGATTTGCTGTGCTCTATGATATTTCTAAAAATTAATTCCCCTTCCCTTCCTGCATCACAAGCATTTATTATGAGCTGGACATCCTTACGCCGGGTTTGTCTAACTACTGTTTTTAATTTGGATTCAGTTTTTGGATCCGGAGCCAGTGAAAACTTAGGAGGAATATGAGGCAACTTTGGAAATGTCCACTTGCCTCTTTTAATCTCATATTTTTCTGGAACAGAGAGTCTTAATAAATGACCGACAGCAGACACTATTACCATTTCTTCATTTTCAAAAACATCATTGGTTTTTTTGAAACCTCCCAACGCTTTTGCAATATCTGATGCGACTGACGGCTTTTCTGCAATAATTAGTTTTTTGCCCATTTTGTTCTTTTTTAAATTAGCAATTGTAATCTTGTTAAATTTTTTGCATCATATTACTCATTGGTGATTAATTGCAACTATTCATTTAAAAAAAATTCATGGCTATACTAAAAATATTGAAATTTCCTGACGAAAGATTGCGTATAAAAGCGACTCCTGTTGTAGATTTTGATTTCGATCTCAAAAAGCTTGCAAATGATATGGCCGATACAATGTATAACGCTCCAGGTATTGGTTTGGCGGCTACGCAAGTTAATATCCACAAGAGAATAATAGTAGTGGATATTACCAGTGAAAAAAAAGATTTAAAGGTTTTAGTAAACCCGTATTTAACAAACAAAAGTACTAATCAAAAAGTTCATGAAGAGGGGTGTTTATCTGTTCCTGGCATTTTCGAAGAAGTTAAAAGGCCAGATTTAGTAGAAATTGCTTATCAAGATTTAGATGGAAAAACATGCCGCCTTTCTGCTGATGGGCTGTTATCGGTTTGCATTCAACATGAAATGGATCACTTATTAGGTAAAGTTTTTGTAGATTATTTATCACGTTTAAAGCAGAGTCGTATAAGAAAAAAAATTAACAAAGGAAAACATTCAAATAGCAAAGAATTAAATTTGGAATTAAGTGAACCTTTAAATTAAACTTTTTGACCGTATAAATGAAATCTATTAGAGTTGGTTTTGCCGGCACTCCAGAATTCGCAGCAAATGTATTGAATTCATTGCTAACTGAAGATTCAGGTAATTATTCAGTATGCATGATCATGACTCAAAAACCAAAAAAATCAGGACGAGGGTTAAAATTAGTTGATAGCCCTGTAAGTGAGCTTGGACAAAAACATAATATAATTGTTTATACTCCCGAGAATCTTTGTTCAGCGAATCAAGAACTTAAAAAAAAACTTAAATCAATAGATATACTTGTTGTTGTTGCTTATGGCTTGTTATTACCTCTAAATCTATTAAAACTCCCACAACATGGATGTATTAATATTCACCCATCTCTATTACCAAGATGGAGAGGTGCTGCACCTATCCAAAGGGCTCTTGAAGCTGGTGATACTTATACAGGAGTGTGTTTGATCCAGATGGATCCAGGTTTGGATACGGGACCAATTTGGGCATACGAAAAAATTGCCATTGCCAAAAAAGACACTTATGAAACCTTAGAGGATAAGTTATTCGGAATTTCTGAGAAATTAATTAAAAACTTTCTTCATCATCAAATTTTTGACCCCAACTTTATACTTAAGAAGCAATCAGATTGCGGAGTCACAATTGCTACAAAAATAGCAAAAATCGAAGGAAAAGTAGATTGGGCTGAAAAAGCAAGTATTATTAACAATAAAATACGAGCTTTCAGTTTGCAACCAGGCATCTATAGTACTTATGGAGCCATGAGGGTCAAATTGAATGATTCTGTTTTACTTGATTCAGATATTCAACTTAATTTAGAAGTTCCAGGTAGTATTGTTGGCGTTATAAAAATTAAGTCCGGCCAAGAAGTTTTGAAAATTATATGCGGAAAAGGCAGTATTGGAATAGGAAAATTAAAAAAAGAAGGCGGTAAATGGATTAGCCCCAGAGATTTTATTAATAATAATGATTTTAAAAAAAGTATTTTTTTTGTTTGAAAAGGAAATAAATGGGTTATTTGAAAACAGCATTTTTAATGGTACTAATTGTTTTTCTGTTTACTTTCATTGGTTATTCCCTCGGTGGCGAGATGGGGATGGTTTTAGCACTTTTTTTTGCTTTATTAACTAATTTTGGTGCTTATTGGTTTTCAGACAAGTTTTTACTTAAGATGTANAATGCNNAAGCAGTAGATGAAAATTCATCTCCCGAAATCCANTTTCTAGTGAAAGAACTTGCTGAAGANGCAAATTTACCATTACCAAGTATTTATATTATTGAGGAAAATGCTCCAAATGCTTTCGCTACAGGTAGAGATCCAGAAAACGCTGCAGTAGCTGTAACAACAGGGTTAGTCAAAATTCTAGATTCATCGGAATTAAAAGGTGTACTTGCTCACGAAATGGCACATATATCGAATAGAGATATGTTAATTTCAACTTTTGCAGCCACTTTGGCAAGTGCTATTTCCTCAATTGCAACATTTGCTATGTTTTTTGGTGGTGGAAATTCTTCAAGTAAGCCCGTCAATCCTTTGTTAATTATTGTTTTTGCCTTTTTGGCCCCAATAGCTGCGACTCTCATTCAGATGGCAATATCTAGATCTCGTGAATTTGAAGCTGATAGAATCGGAGCTTATTTTTCAAAAGATCCTTTATCTTTGGCATCAGCGTTAAATAAAATTGAGACGTACGCAAAAAAGACCTCTTTTGAGGTTGCAGAAAAGAATCCATCTACTGCACAAATGATGATCATGAACCCTCTATCCGGAAAAGGTCTCACAAACTTGTTCTCTACTCATCCAAGCACAAAGGAAAGGATAAAATCCTTGCGTGAATTAGCGAAACCACCCCTAGAAAATTAAAATAATTTTTTCCTGATTGTTAATGTTGAATCCCCTACACAAGGATTTACTTGTAGCTTCGAGCCAAATAATCTTTGANCTTGAACTAGCAGAGAAATACTCTAAAAATAATAAAAATCATTTAACGCCTCACCAAAANTATTTATTTTTCCTTGGTTTAAAAAATTGGGGTCTTGCTTTAGTAAGAATTGACAGAATATGCACTAAACGTCCTCCAGAGCAAACAATTGCCATTTTATCTATGGCTTTTGCTTTGATTAACAGCCAAAGNTATTCAAANTTTACAATTGTGAATCAAGCAGTAGANGCTACAAAAAAAATTCCAGGAAAAAAGTTAGCCTCNTTAATAAACTTAATCTTAAGNAAAAGCTTAAGAAAAGATAAATTTTCATTGGATGATGAGAGTAACTTGGTTGCTAAATGGAATGCTCCTTTTTGGTGGATAAAAAAAATAAAACGTGAATTAGGAATTAATGCTGAAAGTTTTTTTTTGAGTAACAAACAGCACCCACCCTTAACCTTAAGGGTGGCCCATTCCCACAAAAAAATAGAACAAATAAAGTATCAGCTTCAAAGAAAGGAAACAAAAATATTTGAGTTGGGCCCAAATTCNCTTGGAGTAGTTCCACCATATGATGTTCGTTCATCTATACCGTTTAAGTGTGGGGAAGTAAGTATTCAAGATTTAAGCTCTCAAAAAATTGCAGACCTTATTAAACCTAGAAAAGGGGCNTTTATCTTGGATGCTTGTGCTGCTCCGGGAGGAAAAACATTTGCATTAGCTTCAAAGTACCCATTATTGAATATTATCTCTTCGGACATATCCCCACAGCGATTAAAAAAAATGAAGACAGACATGGAAAGACAAAATAAATTTTTGTTATCAAAGCCTAAAGTTTTAGTTGCTGATATTTGTGAAAAAAAGAGCAAAGAGAAAATNTCTTCTATGTCGAAAAAAGGGTTCGATTTTGTTATTTTGGACGCTCCATGTTCAGGCTCAGGTGTTGTAAGAAGACACCCAGAAATACCTTGGAACAGGAGTCAGGAGCAGATAACAAAACTAGTAAGGTTACAATCAGATATGTTAAAAAGTGCTTGGGAATTTTTGAAAACTGATGGTATTTTGGTTTATTCGGTTTGTTCAATTTTCAGAGAGGAAGGCGAAAAACAGATCATAAATTTTTTAGATTTGAATTGCGATGCGATTAAAATTAAAACTTGCCTCTTGTTGCCAAATTTTTTAGAAAATGAAGTGTGTAGTAACGAGGAAAAAAATTATCTAGGTTTTGATGGTTTCTTTTATGGCCTGCTAAAAAAAAGTAACAGTTCAAAAAACGGATCAATTTAATATGTTTATAAGAAACAAAATTATATTGTATCTTTTCTTAACTTTTATCTTTCCACACGTTATATTTGCTAGCGANGGAAAAAAAAGTTCACAAATCGCAATAGAAAATGTTAATTTTTTTGAAAAAAAAGATCATTTTCTTTTAACAGGAGATGTAACGGTTACTCTAGAGGAAACTTTAATAAANGCTCTNGGAAAAGGCGTTACGCTTGAATTCATCTCCGAATTGCAAGTTTTTACATCTAGAGCTATTTTTCCCGATCGAATAAAGAATNAGTGGAAGAGGAGAGCNTCTTTGACATACCATGGTATTACTAGAAGATATTATGTTAAGACGGAGAAGAAAAAAGTTTTCTTTGAAAGCCTCACACAAGCTCTTGCAAAGTGTTTAAGTTTAAAAGACTGGATTTTCTTAGAAAAAAAATACTTNTATACTAATAATAAATTTAGGGTGAAGTTAAGTTTAAATATTGATTCATTACCAAAGCCCCTGTCACTAGTTGCCGTTTCCGATCCTGCCTGGAAAATGACAACAGGATGGGTTTTAATAGACTACGAAGAATAAAGTCATATGAGTTTAATGTTAAGAATAACTTTAATTTTGGTAGCTTTAACTTCGGCGAGCTTATTGATAATTCTTTCCGTGTCAACTGCTCACAAAAGTCAATTTGATGACGAATACGCATGGCTTGTAGTTGCGAATATAGCCGTTACAGTAATTATGGCGATTGTAACCCTAATGATTATTAAGCGAGCTTGGCTTAGGTATAAAAATGCAGTTTTCGGCTCAAAACTGATGGTCAGGCTATCGCTTGCATTTGCAGTGATAGGAATAGTTCCGGTTACATTAGTTTTTGTNGTTTCAAATCAATTTTTAGCCAAAACTATTGACACTTGGTTTTCTAANAGTGTTGATGTTGCACTTGATTCTGGTTATGCACTTGGTCGAGCAACTTTAGATGCAATTAAAACAGAGGTGGATTCGCAAACAAGGCAAGTAGCATTTGAACTTGGAGATATTCCTAAGTTAGAACTGCCTGAAGTTTTAGAGGCTATGACAAATAATAATGGCGATGCTGAAATTACCGTANTGAATGAGGTTGGGGTTATTTTGGCTGTCAAAGGTTTNGGCAAAGAACTAGTACCTGATCTTCCATCAAAAAATATGTTGGACCGTTTGAAAGCTTCAGGATCATTAGTTCAAATTGAGTCTCCTTCAAATGATCCTCAAAACTCCCTTCAAGTTAGAGCTCTNGCCTATTCAAACTCCTTTAGGTCAGGTGATGAAGGACTGATTGTACAGTGGATTGAACCAATCCCTAAGAGGTTAGTGAAGGATCTTGAAGCTCTCAATAGAGGTTTTAACGATTACGAACAATTATTANTAGGCAAAAAAGGTATAAGCCAAATATACAGTGTAACTTTGATATTTACGATGCTTCTATCAGTTCTTGGAGCATTGCTTGTATCAGTACTATTAAGTAGTTGGTTGGTAGGCCCACTTAGATCATTAGAAAGAGCTACTAAGTCAGTGGCAATTGGGGATTTTAGACCATTAAAAAGAGATAAATTAAATCATGAGCTCAATGATTTGTTAGTTTCTTTTAACGAAATGATGATTAAACTTAAAACAGCCCAAACCGTTGCATTAGAAAGTACTCTTCAACTAAAAGCATCAAGTAGATTTTTTGAGCAGGTTTTAGCTCACTTAACAACAGGGGTCATTGTTTTTGATCAAGATTGGAATCTCGAACAATTTAATTCAAGTGCGCAACTGATTTTGGGATGTGATTTGGTCAANAATTTGGAGAAATCAATAAGAGAGATAACTGTTTTTTCAGAATTAAATTTTAACGAAATAATAAAGCAACCCCCTCAAAGGCTTCAAAGGATAGACAGTCTAAGAGANGATGGTACTGAATTAAACTTAATATTTACCGCTTTTNTTTTGGCAGACNCAGAGTTTGATGATAAGCAAAGGGTAATTTTGGTTTTTGATGATGTAACAGCACTTTTGGCCGCACAGAAAAGTCAAGCTTGGGCTGATATGGCTAGGGGTTTAGCCCACGAGATTAAAAATCCACTTACTCCTATTCAACTTTCAGCTGANAGGTTACAAAAAAAACTATCTGGGCATCTTAAAAAAAATGAAGAAAATATACTTTTTAAATCCACACAAACGATTGTTAGTCAGGTATCTTCACTTAAAGCAATGATAGATGAGTTTCAAAATTATGCTAGATTACCAACAGCACAACCAATAAAACTGCGTTTGGATAAAGTTTTAACAGAAATTCTTCCNTTATATTCATCAGANCTTAGGATTACTTTTACAAANCTGTGNGAAGAGAATAAAGCTTTAGTCAAAGTTGACCGTGATCAACTGATGCAAGTGGTGCATAATTTAATTCAGAATGCTCAAGATGCAATTGGAGGCAACCCAAAAGGAGAAATCAAAATAATTTGCAAGTTTNTTGAATTAGGTTCAAAAAATAAAGTTAGACTTCAAATTGAAGATAATGGACCAGGAATCCAAGAGGATCTTTTAACTAAAGTCTTTGAGCCGTATACTACAACCAAATCAAAGGGAACAGGGCTCGGATTGGCTATTGTAAAAAAAATAGTAGAAGAAAATGATGCTGAAATAAGCTTATTTAACAAAAAAAATAATAGAGGACAACCTGTTGGTGCAGTAGCTACAATAGACTTCATTAATTATTTTTTTAAAGAGAATGAAATAACTTATGGCTGAAATTTTAATTGTAGATGATGAGATAGGCGTAAGAGAACTTTTAACAGAAGTTTTACAAGATGAAGGCCACTCAATTACTTTAGCAACTAACGGTGCCGAAGCAAGGAGTGCGAGATCATCAATAAAATTAGATTTAGTACTGTTAGATATTTGGATGCCAGATACTGATGGTATTACTCTTNTAAAAGAATGGGTATCCTCTGGTCAGACAGACACTCCAGTAATTGTGATGTCTGGTCATGCAACAATTGATACTGCAGTTGAAGCAACTCGAATAGGCGCTTTTGATTATCTTGAAAAACCAATTACGCTTACAAAATTACTCAAAACGATCGAGAAAGCAACTGCTAAACAAGAGCCCAAAATTAGATCATTCAACACNGAAAATTCTGAGTTAAAAAAAACAGCTNNCTACAAACAGTCAATTTTAAAATCCAAAGGTGGCCTATCACGTNTGCCTAATGGTACTCAAGTTGAAGGTTTTAAACCTTCAAGTGGGGATGCAAAATCTGCCACTGAACAACAGCCTACAAAAGTTGCTTTGTCAAAAGAGCATATTGCATTAACAGAAGCGAAAGAAGCTCTTGAAAATATAGATCTTGATTTGCCTCTTCGAGAGGCTAGAGATTCCTTCGAAAGAATTTACTTAAGTTATCAATTAGCTAAATTACAAGGTAGCATGACTAGATTAGCTCAAAGATCGGGTTTAGAGCGAACCCACTTATATAGAAAAATTAGGCAATTAGGAATGGAACTTCAAAAAGGTATTTTTAGAAAAAGTCAGTAGATGAAAATTCTTATTCTCGGAGCTGGTCGAGTAGGTTCTAATTTAGCTGAAATGTTGGTTGTTGACAAAAGCGATGTAACAGTAGTTGATACCGATGCAGAGGCCTTAGTAAATTTGCAAGAGCGCTTTGATTTAAGAACTGTCGTAGGCACTGCTACATCATTAGAAGTTCTTGAGGAAGCCGGNATCAATGACGTTGATATGCTTGTAGCTGTAACTGCTAATGATGAAGTGAATTTAGTTGCTTGCAAACTTGGTTATTCCCGCTTTAATGTTCCTCAAAGGATCGCTCGAGTTAGATCAACACAATGGTTAAATGCCCCAGATTTGCTCGGACCTGAGGGCTTCGCGGTTGATAAAATTATCAGCCCAGAATCCTTCGTCACNGACACAATAAGACGCTTAATTGAGATTCCAGAAGCACTACAAGTTATTGAGTTTGCCAACGGTATGGTTACTATGTTGGCTGTTCTTGCTCACCCTGGAGGTTTGCTGATTAGCCACCCAATTGAAGACATTAGAGATCATTTACCTTCAGTAGATTGCCGTGTTGTTGCATTGTTTAGAAAAGGAAAGGCTTTGCTNCCAGAGGCAAACACAAATATAGAAGTAGGAGATGAAGTATTCGTTGTTGTNGCTTCAGAAAATGTTTCTCAAGTTTTAAGAGAGTTACGTCAAATAGATGATCCAGTCAGAAGAGTAATGATAGTCGGAGGAGGAAACGTGGGGACAAGAGTTGCCCTTTCAGTGTCAGATACTATGACACCAAAGATAATAGACCACAATAAAGCTCGATGTGAAAGAATAGCTCAAGTTTTAAGTGGAAAAGCATTAGTAATTCATGGAGATGCAACGGATGAAGCTTTACTAATAGAAGAGAATGTAGGCGATGTTGATATGTTTGTTGCATTAACNAATGACGATGAAAACAANATCATGTCTGCTTTGCTGGCTAAGAGACTTGGGGCAAACCGTGTAATGTCGCTTATTAACAGAAAAGCTTATGCAGAATTGGTTGAAGGAGGTAATATTGANATTACAGTAACNCCTTCCCACGCAACCCTGGGCGAGTTACTTAAATATATTCGTAGAGGAGATATAGAAGCAGTTCATAGCCTTAGACGAGGTGCAGCTGAAGCGTTAGAAATTATTGTTCATGGAGATAAAAAAACATCCAAGGTCATTGATAGAAGAGTAGATGAAATTGAGCTACCGAAAGAAGCATTTTTAGGTGCAATTGTAAGAGATATTGACAAATCTAAAGAAGTGTTAATAGCTCACCATGATGTTGTTATAAAAAATAATGACCATCTTATAGTTTTTGTTTCAAATAGAAAGATAATCCCAAAAATAGAAAAACTATTTACTGTTTCTCCTAGTTTTTTTTAAATAGTTAATTTATGTTTAAAATTCCCGAAAAATACGCAGAAATAATTTTTATTTTGGGTATTATAGTCTCGTTATTCTCTCTTTTCTTTTTTTTACCAGTTGTAGTTAGTTTAATATATGGGGAAAATGTTCACATAATTTTCGCTTTAATTGGGGTTTTTTCGCTATTTACTGGCATCACAACATCCATAATATTTAGATTTCCAAATCAAGAATTCGGCACTAAAAGGGAACTGCAACCTCGAGATGGATTCCTTTTGGTCGTTTTGGTTTGGGTTATTTTATCCTTTATTTCATCCTTACCTTTCTATCTCCATTTCGAAAAATTAAGTTTAATTGCTTCAATTTTTGAGGCTATTTCTGGTTTAACAACTACGGGAGCTACGGTTTTTGGTGGTTTAGATCAAATGTCAAAAGGGATACTAATCTGGAGAGCTTTGCTTCAGTGGATTGGGGGCATGGGAATACTCGTCTTAACAATTGCGATATTGCCACTACTAGGCGTTGGGGGGATGCAAGTTTTTAGAGCCGAGGCATCTGGCCCTATGAAAGATAAAAAATTAACACCAAGGATAGCCGAGACAGCAAAAGCATTATGGGCAATCTATTTCATCCTCACATTATTTTGCATTTTNTTTTATTGGGTAGCAGGTATGAGTTTGTTTGATGCAATTGCGCACGCTTTTACCACCATTAGTATTGGTGGGCTCTCGACGCACGATCAAAGCTTCGGTTATTTCAATAACCCACTTATCGAAATTATTGCTATTTTTTTCATGATAGTTGCTGGAATGAATTTCACTCTTCACTTTTCCGCTGTTAGAAATATGTCATTTTCCATGTATTGGAAAAGTCTTGAAAATAGATGTTTTTTATTCGTTTTATTTTTCGGGTTAGTAATAACTTTTTTGTCACTTTATCCATTGGACCAGGAAACACATTTTTTAGATAAGTTCAGAACCGTTGCTTTTAATGTAATTTCAATTGCNACTACTACTGGTTATGCCACCTATGATTATGGTCAATGGCCACCAATAGCTTTTTCAATAATGTTACTTCTGTCTTGTTTTTCAACCTGTTCAGGATCAACTGGGGGAGGCGTCAAAATGATAAGAGTAATTATTATGTTCAAACAGGCTGGAAGAGAATTATCAAGAACAATGCACCCTCACGCAATTATTCCACTTAGTATAGGGGAAACAACAGTTGCAAATAAAGTTGTACTGGCCGTGCTAGCTTTCATGTTTTTTTATCTTGTTACTTTATTGGTAACTTTGTTTTTGCTGATGGCAACAGGCTTAAGCGCTGGAACCGCATTGTCTGCATCTTTAGCTTGTTTGAATAATTTAGGACCGGCATTATTCGAACTTGGACCCACCTCTAATTACGGCACTCTATCAGAATTTCAACTATTAATTTTGTCTGTTGCAATGTTGCTAGGGAGACTAGAACTTTTGACCATTTTTGTATTTTTTTCAGGGGCNTTTTGGAAAAAATAANTTAAGAAATAGNTGAACTAAATTGGTAAATTGCAGTGGTACATTTTAAAGTAATGAAATTTCTAATGATCTTNGAAGTGTTTTTGCTGGACTCATCAATGTAGGCGGCATGTATNTTAGTGAAATTTAATTTTTTGAGTAAAAGTTCAAAATCTTTGATTGTGGCAAAGTGTAAATTTGGAGTATTAAACCACTCATATGGTAGNCGGTGATTGACAGGCATGTGACCTTTGGCAAGAGAAATAAGGCTGGACCAGTGCCCGAAGTTTGGAATACTCACTATTACCTTTTCACCTAGGCTACTTATTTTTTTTAATACAAGCTCTGTATTGAGTGTTGCCTGTAGTGCTTGAGAGAGAATAACAACATCAAAATTATTTTTATCAAAAATATTAAGACCTCCATCAATATCTGCTTGGATNACATTTAGATTTTTATCAATGCATTGGTTAACTTTTTCCGAAGAAATTTCTACTCCGTAGCCATGACAATTATTTTTTTCGTTTAACCATTGAAGTAACATGCCGTCTCCACATCCGAGGTCCAATACTTTAGAATTGGGAGCAACCCACTCTGCAATTATTTTTAAATCAGCTCTGAGTTTCATACTATAAATTCCTAACAAATTAAATTTTTAATTTATTAAAATAGGTTTTAATAATTTGATGATATTCCAAATCTTTTAACAAGAACGAATCATGTCCATTTTCAGACTTTATCTCTGTGTACGAAACGTCGAGTTCATTTTCCAGAAGTGCAGATACCAACTCATGAGAGTGACTTGGAGGAAACCTCCAATCTGAAGTAAATGAAACAAGAAGATATTTAGCGTCAACGCAAGCTAAGGCTTTTGTTAAGTTTCCGTCAAAGTTTTCAGCGGGATCAAAATAGTCTAGAACTCTTGTGATCAGAAGATATGAATTTGCATCAAAGGAGTGGGAGAATTTTTCGCCTTGGTATCTTAAATAGGATTCTATTTGGAAATCTATTTCGTAAGAAAATGAGTACGTTTCCTTACTTTGTAAGTTTCTTCCAAATCTTTGTGTCATACCATCTTGGGAAAGATATGTTATGTGAGCAAGCATTCTGGCAATAGATAACCCAACCTTTGGGTAGGTATTTTTGGAATAATAGTCACCTCCACAAAACAAAGGATCAGTGATTATAGCTCTCCTAGCAATTTCGTTAAATGCAATATTCTGAGCTGTCAGTCTGGCTGTAGAAGCTATGATCACAGCGTGACTAATTCTTTCCGGGAAGGATATACTCCATTGTAAAGCTTGCATTCCTCCTAAACTTCCACCTACCACAGCAGCAAACTTTTGGATTTCAAGACGGTCTGCTAAAAGTGCTTGACTTTTAACCCAATCTTCTACGGTAAGAACGGGAAAGGAGCTACCATATGGTTTATGTGTTTCAGGGTTAATTGAAGCCGGTCCAGTTGAGCCAAAACAAGAGCCAAGATTATTAATACAAATAACAAAGAACTTACCAGTGTCGATTGGTTTACCTGGACCGACCATATTATCCCACCAACCTATATTTTTTTTGTTTTTTTTACTAATTCCAGCAACGTGGTGAGAAGCATTTAATGCGTGACAAATCAGTATTGCATTTGATCGTTCGTTATTTAATTCTCCATATGTCTCATATACAAGTTGAAATTTATTAAAGTAATTTCCGCTTTTAAGTTGAAAAGCTAAGTTGAAAGTAGCAATTTTTTCTTCAATTAAATTCACTGTTTGTAACTTGTATTAGTTTTCAATTTTAAAATCTTCTCTTTAATTAAAAGTATTTCATTGCAATTCATCGAAAAGGAACGAATACCTAAATTTAATAAAAGTTGAGTGTGGGAAGCATTTCCCGCCATTTCCCCACAGATTGAAACAGGAATATTATTTCTTCCGCATACGCTAACTACACCCCTAATCAACTCTAATATTGCGGGATGTTCGGCATCATATAGGTTTGATACAAATCTATTGGTTCTATCTATAGCTAGCGTGTACTGAATTAAATCATTGGTTCCAAGAGAAACAAAATCTAAATACGGTAGCAAACTCTCTATTGCTATTGCTGCGGATGGAACCTCTATCATCGCTCCTATTTGAATTTTTTTATTATATTCTCTTTTTTCGAGGTCTAATTGATGCATCGCATTTTTAATTAAAGTTCTGCACGTGATAAGTTCTGATGACCCACTAATTAATGGCAAAAGAATTTTTATATTACCGAATTTAGATGCTCTTAATAATGCTCTTATTTGGGTTATAAAAATATCCGTATTTGCAAGACATAGTCTGATGGCTCTTAGGCCTAAAGCTGGGTTAGCAGGTTGTTCCTGATTATTATCTAGGTATGGAAGAATTTTGTCAGCACCTGAGTCTAGCGTTCGAATTGTTACCGGGAGTCCTTTCATATCATTACCAACTTTTTTGTATGCGTTGTATTGTTCATCTTCAGATGGCATAGAATTTTTATTTAAAAACAAAAACTCACTCCGGAACAAGCCGATTCCTTCTGCACCTTGGTTTAAAGCTTTTTCAGTTTCTTCAGGTTGCTCGATGTTTCCCATCAAAGAAATTTTTATTCCATCAGTTGTAATGCATCGGACGTCTTTTAATTTTTGTAATTGGATCTTAAAATTAGTTTTTTTGAGTTTTCTGTTTTTATAAAATTCTATGGTTTTTTCATCAGCACCGACAATAATTGCACCACATTCTGAATCTAAAATTATTTCTTCGCCATGCTCAATCAAATTGAAAGACTTTTGTAAGCCTAAAATAGCAGGGATGTTTAGGCTACGAGCTAGGATAGCCAAATGAGAAGTTGGGCTACCCAACTCAGTTGCAAAAGCACTTACATTATGACTATCGAGGTAAGAAATTTCAGAAAAAGAAATATCTCGGGAAATTAAAATCCAATTATTTTTCTGTTGAGAGGCATTTGGAAAATTATTTTTTTCATTCATTGCATCAATATCACTGTTTTCAAGCGCATTGAGTTTTTTTAGCAAACGACTGACCAATTGCTCAATATCCTGTTGCCGTTCCCGAAAGTATGGGTCATTAATTTTATTAAATTCGTTACATATGAAATTTAATTGCTGGACTAATGCCCATTCAGCGTTACATTTTGAACTTTTAATTTTTTCTTTGGTTCCGTTAATTAATATGTTGTCATCAAGTATCAATTGATAGGTTTCTAATATACTTTTAAATTCTGAGTTAAGATTTTTTTCAATGCTTGATGATAGTTCTTTCAGCTCTGCCTTCAGGGATTTAACAGCATTTCTAAACCTAATTTCTTCATGTACAACTTTGCCACAAGAAATAGATTTGTACTCCACTTCAAACTTTGAAACAGAGGGTAGTATCCAAGCCTTTCCAAAAACTATCGCATCCCCAACCCCTTTTCCTTGAATAATAAAAGCCATTAATTTTTAACTTTCTTCATTAAAATTTGTTTCAAAAAGTTTTTTTATAGCAGAAACTGCTTGTGTTTCGTCCACTCCATTACATTCGATTTCAATCTCAGAACCTTGACCAGCCGCTANCATTGTTATACCCANGACACTTTTTGCATTTACCTTTTTNTGGTTTCTAGAAATTAATATTTCACATGGGTATTTTGATGCAATTTGCGCAAGTTTAGAGGATGGTCTCAAGTGAAGGCCAAGTTTGTTGGTAATTTTAATTTTAATTTTTTCCATTTTACTTCTTAAGTTCTTGTAGCCCCGCACAACCTGCTTTTTTCATTCTGTTGAAAACTATTTCNATGTCATCATTTTTATGGCTNAGCGNACTCAAGAGAATTGGCACATTAACTCCGGCTATTCCTNTATAGGCAACTAGATTTTTTGACAACCACATATGCAAGCCATTACTTGGAGTAGCACCAATGATATCAGTTAAAACAATTATCGATTTCGGTGAGTTTNTTTTGGTCCACTCTTGATGTAAAAAATTNGAAACCTGTTCGGGTGATTGGTTTTCTAAAACATCAACAACGATCAGTTCATTGATTTTATGATCGAATAAATTTTGAATTACTTTCGATAAAGACTTGCCAAGTGGTTCGTGACATACTAGGAAAAAAACCATCTTAAGCTTTTCCTAAAATATTATTAACTTGACTATAGAATAATTCTGCAAGATCAATTTCAGACAATTTGGAAATTTCTTGAAACCCAGTTGGACTTGTAACATTAATTTCGGTTAAATAATCTCCAATGATATCTATACCAAGTATAAAAAATCCCACCGGTGAAAGTTTTCCCGCTATTTCTTTAGCAATCTGGCGATCACGATTAGTGAGTGGTTGAATACTCGCATGCCCACCTGCGGCTAGATTACCAATATACGATCCTTTTTTTGGTGTTCTAGTAAGGCAACAGTTAACTACCTCACCATTTAAAATTAAAATTCTTTTGTCTCCGCTTTGAATTTGAGGTATGAATTGCTGGGCAATAATTTTGGTTTCCCCCTTTTTTGTAAGTATTTGAATTATGCTAGGGATGTTGGGGTCATTATTTTCAACTATAAAAACTCCGTTTCCTCCCATTTCGTTCAAGGGTTTAAATACTATTTTTTCAAATGACTGAGTAAAGCTAATTAAATCTTTTTTTTCAGATGAAATTAAGGTAGGGATAGTGTATTTATAAAAATCTAATGTTGATAACTTCTCGTTATGGTTTATTAATGATTTTGGAGAGTTAAATATTTTTACCCCGTTACTCTCAGCTACTTGAAGTAGTAGTGTAGCTGCACTATATCTCTCATCAAAAGGTGGATCAGTTCTAATAAAAATTACGTCAAATTTACTTAAAGGTGTGTCTTCTGTTTTAGATTTTTCCCACCATGTGTTAGTAACATTGTCTTTTGGTGTGATTATCTCAGTAGTTTTTGCAAACACATCGGTACCACTTGAAGAGGACAGGACATTTAAATTTTCAAAGGTGCAAACGCTTGTTTCATAGCACCTTTCCCAAGCTGATCGAATCAGAAAAACGGTTGAATCTTTCGATTGATTTAATTCTTCAATTGGGTCGCAAATAAAAAGTATCTTCATATTGGCAAAAAGAAGTCTATCAAACTGGTGATTGTGGACTGTTAGATGTTTCTTTTGAAGCGGCGATGGCAGCTAATCTTGCTAATACTCCGTAAAAGTATAATCTGTTTGTTGTGGAGTTGGGGTCGTTAGATAAAGCAGGGAATTGGCAACCATTTTCAAAAGGCAAAGGATAAAATTGCATTCCAGGTGAATTAAGATTTTCATCCAGACCTTTTTCAGAGTGAACTCTATAAAAACCCCCTACAACATATCGATCAACAACGTAAACGACTGGCTCTGCAACAGATTCAGTTTCTGAATCAACAAATGTTTCAAAAGAATAGACACCTTCTTGAATTAAAACATCGGACACTTCCACACCCTCCTTAATTTTGGACATTTTATTCCTTTGTTTTCTATTTAAATTTTTAATCTCAGAGGCATCCCTTATTGTCATAATTCCCATTCCATATGTTCCAGCATCGGCTTTAACCACAACAAAAGGCTTTTTTCTAATTTCTGAATCATTATATTTTTTTTTAATTTTTTTAAGCAAGTCGGATACATGATCGGTCAAACAACTTTCACCCTGCTTGTTTTTGAAGTTTATTTTTTTACAATGCTCAAACATTGGATTAATCAGCCAATCGTCAGCTCCAATAAATTTACAAAATTCCTTTGATACTTGATCGTATTTAGCAAAGTGGTACGATTTACGTCGAAAAGCCCAACAGTCTCTTAGGGAAGGAATGATAATTTGATTATTTATTTTCTTTAGATCATTGGGTATGCCAGATGAAAAATCGTTATTGAGAATTACTAGATCTGGATCAAAATTTTTCAGTTTTAATTTCCCGTCACGAAAAATTAATGGGCTAATTTCAAAACAGGAATCTTCTCCGCTTATATTTCTATAATTGACGCCCACTGTTTTGGTTACTAGTGGGTCAATACTTCCAACCCTAACAGTCAAACCTGCATTAGAAAGAATTGAAAAAAGATTACCTAAGTTTTCCAAATAAAATTTGTTTCTAGTGTGTTTTTCTGGGATTAAGAGAACATTTTCAACATCAGGACACCTTTTTTCAATAGAGGTCATGAAAGCTTGAACTGTACAAGCCATATCTTTTTCTCCAAGGTTATTAAAACCTGCAGGAAATAGATTGGTATCAATTGGAGCTATTTTGAAGCATGCATTTCTTAGATCAACTGAGCAATAAAAAGGTGGTGTATTTTGATTGAAACTATCCCTTAGCCAATGCTCTACAGAAGCACTTTTTTCGATGATTAATTTCTCTAAGTCAAGGAGTTCTCCACAGAGAGAAACATTTAATTGAGGACCCATTATATGATTGTATAAAAAAAAAAAAATCCCCGCTGAAAATATCTTCCGCGGGGATAAAGGTAGTAGGCGTAGTTTTACTTACGACCCACCTGGAGAATATTAATTCATGTAGTAAGCTTTCTCGCCGTGACTAGTTACATCCAAACCTTCACGTTCTTCTTCCTCTTTAACTCTCATACCCACTACTAGGTCCGCTACTTTCAGAGCAATAAAGGCAACTACCGCAGAAACAATTATTGTAATTATTACCGCTTCTAATTGAATCAAAACCTGGCCACCGATTGAAAAGTCATCACCACCGCCTCCACCTAATGATGGGGCTGTAAAAACACCAGTCAAAACGGCACCAAGAATTCCACCTATTCCATGTATCCCAAATACGTCAAGAGATTCATCTGCTCCAAGTAAAGATTTTAAACCTGTGCAAGCCCATAAACAAACAAATCCNGCACTGGCGCCAATAATTATTGCACCCATAATACCTACGGAACCGCAAGCAGGCGTAATAGCGACTAATCCCGCAACCATTCCTGACGCCGCACCGAGCATTGATGGCTTACCTTTAGCAATAGANTCTCCTAAGCACCAAGCAAGTACTGCTGCAGATGTAGCAAACAATGTATTAGCGAAGGCGATGGTCGCACCACCAGTTGCTTCAAGGTTTGAACCTGCATTAAATCCAAACCAACCAACCCAGAGCATGGAAGCTCCAATCATTGTCATTACCAAAGAATGTGGAGGCATAGGCTCTTTTTTGTAGCCGATTCTGGATCCAAGGACATAAGCGGCAACTAAACCAGCAACACCAGAATTAATGTGNACAACAGTACCACCAGCAAAATCCAAAGCACCCTTATCTAGGAGATAACCACCAGGACCCCAAACCATGTGACAGATTGGTAAATAGGAAAAGGTAAACCAAATTACAGCGAACAACAACACCCCAGCAAATTTTGCTCTTTCACAAATTGAGCCAAGAATTAAAGCACAAGTCAAACCAGCAAAGGTTGACTGAAAAGCGATAAAAATTGTTTCGGGCAACTTGTAATCATCAGAGAATGTATCAGCTAAAGAATCTGGTGTAACTCCAGACAAAAATAGCTTTGAAAACCCTCCAAAGATTGCGTTACCTTCCGTTAAAGCCACTGAGTAACCATAAATCGCCCAAAGAACAACGATTAAGCTGAATACTGCAGTTACTTGCATCAACATAGAAAGCATATTTTTTGTTCTAACTAACCCGCCATAAAAAAGTGCTAAACCAGGAACCGCCATGAAAGTTACAAGAAGAGTAGCAGTCATCATCCAAGCCACGTCACCTTTAACTACAGTTGGTTCTACTGCAGCAGCAACCTCAGCAACAAGCTCAGGGTCTTGAGCTAAAACTGGAACTGAGACTAAAGCCATAATCGTTCCCAGTAGTTTCCAAGGATTTGAACCTAGGGATTTAAAAATCTTCATAATCGTATGCCTTTAAAAAAATCTTAATAAGTATGTTAAAAAAATAGCCTTTATAGTGCTTCTTTACCTGTCTCACCAGTCCGTATTCGAATAACGTTGTCAAGGCCGGAAACAAAAATTTTCCCGTCTCCAATTTTTCCTGTCTTACCTGCTGACTCGATAGCTTCGATGGCACTTTCAGAAATACTCTCATCAACTGCAACTTCTAGTTTGACTTTAGGAAGAAAATCAACAACATACTCAGCTCCTCTATAAAGTTCTGTGTGGCCTTTTTGTCTTCCAAAACCCTTAACTTCAGTAACAGTTAAGCCTTGAACCCCTATGGCTGATAAGGCCTCTCGAACCTCGTCAAGCTTAAAAGGTTTGATAATTGCTGTAATTAATTTCAATTTTCATGACTCCTTTAGTTGATGAAAACGTGCAATCAATACCCCCTTTAANTAAAAGGGGGATATNAATTAAAATGATTTTGTAAAGGACAGAACTGCACCCGAAACGCATCCGGANCCAGTACAACCTGAACCACTGTTGTCAATAAAGTCGACACCAACTCCATAACCGTCACCAACATCGTAAGCAATACTTACGCTGTAATCTTCATAATCAGCACTACTGTCATTTTCTACGGAATGAGTTCCGGCGTGAGCAGTAAAGGTTAATTTTTCAGATAACGGATATTCAAAATTTATTTGCGTGTAGGTAGTTCCGTCTGAATCGGTAGCTCCATACCAGTCGGTTGTAAAATAATGAAAACCTACACTGACAGGACCGTAACCTGCGATAGCATAAATTTCATTGGAATTGATTTGAGCACTTTGNCCTGAGTTATCCGGATAATAGTAATACAAATCACCAATGTCTATGGAAAGACCACCTGCCTCGAAAGCATATCCTGCATAAAAATCCATTTCCATGGAAGTATTACCATACTCAACATTTGAGTTCCAATTACCAATGTAAAACCCACTGGAATGTGATAAATCAAAGCCACCTTGTATAGCAGGCGCATCTTCAGTCTGCTTCACTCCTCGGAATCTGTATTCTGAAAATACACCAACATTAGCTGAAGATTCCCAACCTGTGTCTTGTGCAATAGAACTTGTGTAAGTGAATGGTAAAGATGATGCCAATATTGCTGCGAATAAAACTTTGTTCTTCATATTTTTCTCCATAAATATACCTAAAAAAAAACCACTGAAATANANNTAGCTAGTTTTATGCCAATATTAATTTAAATAAATTTATNNATTTATTTATTTANATCANATACTTAAAGNGTTATANATTAATTTTATANTNTTATTTTTTNATTGAATGCAACATGANGATTTGCNTTTTGCACCATNAAAAAACATTTTTGCACCATTAGTTACTTTTTTTACCAACAAAATTATTTTTTAAATTTAATTAGACACCGAGACTAAATTCGGCAAATATTGATTTAAGATGTGAGAATGGAAAAGTTAATTTATGAATTTAAAAAAAAATTCGAACAATTTGCCAAGTCTTCATCAAAAGAGGAATTCGAATCCAATTTAAAACCTTTCATCAGTGCTGCTTTTGATAAATTAGATGTTGTTCCAAGAAAAGAGTTTGAAAAGCAGAAAGAAATGCTTAAAAGAGCACAAGATAGGTTAAATGAACTTGAAGAAAGTCTTGATGAATTAATTAAAAAANAAATAAATTTAAAAAATTTATTTGATAGAATTCAGAAAAAAAATTGCCTGGTCTTCAACAAATTTTGTATGTTCTCCGTAAACAATTCCTCTCACAAGAACATCCTCTTTAAAAATAGTTTTAGTCATTAATTTAATTTCTAACGGCTGGGTATTAGCCGAAGAAATTATTCCTGAAAAAAATAAAATACTTTTATCTAGACTAATTANTTTTTTTTGTTTTTGTAAATTAAAATTATTTTTCAGTGTTACTTTAAGTTTTTCAGAGAGTTGTTTCAACGTGAGCTTTTCATTTGACATCTCAGAGCTATCAACGACAAAGTTCATTTTTTTTACTTTAGCCACATATTGTGTCATCTTCAGNTTAACCGAATTATTATTTATTTTTAGGTCGANGTCGCGACTGGTTTTAAATGGTTTGTTGGGGAAATGAGCTATCCATTTATTTTCACTCTGGTGAATTATTCTCCAATCGAATGCAGGACTGCAGGCACAGATAAATTGAGTATTTAAAAAAATCACAGCTAANATTTTTAAAAGGTTAGTATTCAATGTGNAATCAAACTTATTTTTNAATAAAATTCGGTTCATANAAATGTTAGTAAAATTTGAAAGTCCCTCCAGTGGNCCATTCATTACCACTCAAAGTGTAGCAGAACAGCTGGTTAAAGCTATGGGNAAAAGTGACTCGTTAGAGGGAATAATTGTTTCCAAAGAGGTAAAAAAAACCATTCAAAAATTAGAATTAAAAGTCCGACTGGAAAAAAATGAGTTGGAATATTCAGAAAAATCTAAAGTTAAATTCTCACAAAGAGCATTTCCATTGATAAAGATGTTAAAGCGCGCTGAGTTAAAAAATGAATTTATTTTTTGGCGTGAAATCTGACTTTTAGGATAGGATTGTCATTAGTCTTTGTTTGGCGTTTTCCTCAGTTAATTTAACTCTATTCTGATAGTCTAAAAGTTGGTCTTTTCCAATTGTTCCTATGTTGAAATAATCGGCTTCTGGATGCCAAAAATAAAATCCACAAATACTAGACGCAGGAGACATGGCTAGGTTTTCAGTAAGTGAAACCCCAATATCTTCTACTCTCAAAATCTTAGACATTTCCTCTTTAATGCTATGGTCCGGACAGGAAGGGTACCCAGGAGCAGGGCGAATACCTTGATAGGATTCTGAAATTAAATCCGTTGAATTTAAGTTTTCCTCTGGGGAGTAACCCCAAAATTCTGTTCTTATAAGCATATGTAAGTATTCTGCAAAAGACTCAACGAATCTATCAGCCAATGCTTTAACCATAATCGAGGAGTAATCATCTCCAGCGTCTTCAAAACATTTGGCCAACTTGTCAGCCCCATTAATTGTTACAAAAAAAACTCCTAGGTAATCCTTTCGGTTGTCGTTTTTTTGGGAGATAAAATCCGCGAGGCATTTATTTTTTTCCTTCCTAGGCTTTCTCGTTTGTTGNCTCAAGCCATGCCAGGTAAATAGTTTATGGGTGAGTGACTCGTCAGAAAATAGTGTTATGTCCTCACTTCCAGTTCTTCTTGCAGGANAAATNGAAAAAACACCATCCGCAGAGAGCATTTTNCTGGAAACAATTTTAGTTANCATTGACTTTGCATCTGAAAAAAGCTTTTTTGCTTGTTCGCCGACAATTTCATCACTGAGTATATCTGGGTATTTTCCAGCAAGGTCCCAGGAACGAAAAAAAGGACCCCAATCAATCGTCTTAATTAATTTTTCTAAAGGGAAACTTTTAAGTAATCTTCTACCGATAACTTTAGGTGTTGGTGTTTTGATTGTAAAGTCTACTTTTAAGGAGTTCTCTCTAGCCTCATTTAAAGATATTACCTCTAATTTATTTCTTTTAGAATGCTTTTCTCTTAAAGAAATAAAGGCAGACTCATTCTTTTCAATGTAATCTTTTTTTTCATCTTCATTTGAAGTCAAAACTTGGGCTACTGGGACAGCTCTAGAGGCATCTGGAATCCAAATGATGGGGCCTGAATAATGAGGAGCAATTTTAACAGCGGTATGAACTTTAGAAGTGGTAGCTCCACCAATTAGCAGGGGTATTTTTCTTGATCGGCACCATTCATCTCTCTCCATTTCCCGAGCAACATTTGACATTTCTTCAAGCGATGGGGTGATTAAGCCTGATAAACCAATAATATCAGCATTNTGTTTCTTAGCTTCTTCAATAATTTTTAGTGCGGGGACCATAACGCCCATATTGATTATTTCAAAGTTATTGCACTGTAAAACAACCGAGACAATGTTTTTACCGATGTCATGAACATCACCTTTAACAGTAGCAATAACCATAAGACCTTTAGCTTTGCTAGTCCCTGAAGTTTCTTGGTCTTTCTCAATAAATGGTACTAAATGTGCGACTGCAGTTTTCATCACCCTAGCTGATTTAACTACCTGAGGAAGAAACATTTTTCCTTCCCCAAACAAATCCCCAACTACGTTCATTCCGTTCATCAAGGGACCTTCGATAACTTGAATAGGTTTTCCTTTTTTAGCTTCAATTTCAACCCTGGCGGCTTCAGTATCGTCAATTATAAATTCGGTTACTCCATGAATTAAAGCGTGCTCGATTTTTTTCTCAGTTGAATATTCACGCCAAGCAAGTGTTTCTACGGCCTTTTTTTCACCCTTGAGAGTAGAGGAATATTCAATCATTTGTTCAGTGGCATCTTTTGTTTTTGAAAAAACCAGATTTTCTACGNGNAGTCGNAATTCTTCTTCAAGTTCTTNATAAATAGTTAACTGCCCCGGATTAACTATTCCCATAGTCATGCCAGCTTTTATTGCATGGTACAAGAAAACACTGTGAATNGCTTCTCTNGCAGGATTGTTTCCTCTAAAAGAAAAACTGACATTAGAAACACCCCCAGAAATTTTAGCGAATGGTAAATTCTTCTTTATCCATTTGGTTGCTTCAATAAAATCGATGGCATAGTCAGAATGCTCTTCAATTCCTGTGCCAATTGCAAAAATATTTGGATCAAAAATGATGTCTTCGGGACTGACTTGTACAGTTTCTATNAATAAAAAGTAGGCCCTAGAGCAAATATCTTTTCTACGTGAAAGAGTATCAGCTTGTCCGTTTTCATCGAAAGCCATTACTATCATGGCAGCACCAAATTTTTTGCAAATCCTTGCTTGTCTTAGAAACTCTTCTTCACCTTCTTTCAAAGAAATAGAATTTACAATTGCTTTACCTTGGACGCATTTTAAACCTGCCTCAATTACTGACCATTTTGAAGAGTCAATCATTAGCGGAACACGTGAAATATCAGGCTCAGATGCAATTAAATTCAAAAATCTAGTCATGGCTTTTTCAGAATCTAACATTGCCTCATCCATGTTAACGTCTATGATTTGAGCTCCATTTTCGACCTGCTCTCTCGCTATATCAACTGCTTTTTCAAAATTGTCATTCAGAATAAGATCAGCAAATTTTTTTGATCCAGTTACGTTTGTTCTTTCACCAACGTTGACAAAAAGAGATGTTTCATTGATGTTACAAGCTTCTAGTCCAGCTAATTTTAATGAATTATTTTTCTTGGCAATTTTTCTCGCGGGAAGTTTTTTTACAGACTCTGAAATGGCCCTAATGTGATCCGGAGTTGTTCCACAACATCCTCCAACTATATTGACCCAACCTTCTTCGGCAAATTCACCTAGTAGCTTTGAAGTTATCTCCGGAGTTTCATCAAATCCAGTTGCAGCCATGGGATTGGGAAGTCCAGCATTTGGATACACACATATCGCAACATCACAAATAGAACTAAGTTCCTTTATGTATGGGCGCATGAGGGCTGCCCCAAGCGCACAATTTAGACCAATACTAATGGGACTAGCATGTCTTACGCTGTTCCAAAAAGCTTCAACTGTTTGACCTGAAAGAATTCTGCCAGAAGCGTCTGTAACAGTTCCTGAAATCATCACAGGAATGCGTTCTTTTAAATCAGAAAATAAATTTTCCAAAGCAAAGATGGCCGCTTTCGCATTGAGGGTATCGAATATTGTTTCAACTAAAAACAAATCAACACCTCCTTTAATTAATGCTTCAGCTTGGTTTTGGTATGAAATCACTAGTTCATCAAAGCAAACATTCCTCGCACCTGGATCATTAACATCTGGTGAAATTGAGGCTGTTTTCGGTGTTGGNCCAATGGCTCCGGCTACAAATTTTCTGTTGTTTTTATNCGANTATTTTTCACAAGCCTGTCGAGCTAGTTTGGCAGAGTGGAAATTCATATCACTTGCAAGCTTTTGTAATCCATAGTCTCCTTGGGCTATAGATGTGGCTCCAAAGGTATTGGTCCCNATTATTTCCGCTCCAGCATCTAAATACTGCTCGTGAATNCCTCTTATAATCTCTGGTTGAGTNAGTGACAACANTTCATTATTTCCCTTAACCTCTGAACCTTTTTTATAAGCATTCTCTAAAACTTCTAGCTGTTGATTTGTAAACTTTGTATATGATTCTTTTCCGATTCCACGATAATCATCTTCGCTGAGATTTTCTTGTTGAATCATAGTACCCATGGCACCATCCATCAAAATTATCTTTTGTGTAATCTTGGTATTTAATTCCTCAAANACTTTAGATTTTTTTAAGTTATCTTTTGGGCTAACATTTTTATTTGGCATAAAATTTATTTTCTATTCAACCAAGTGGTTAGTCCACTTGCATTAAGTTTAATATCAAAGCGCAAAGTGCTTATGACTCTTTTTTTTGACAAAGAAATACCGTGCATTTGAGCACGTTGGCACAGTAANTCTGTTAGAGAATTCTCAATGTTTTTCTCAACTTCTTCTGTTTTTGAATTGTTTTCGGCAATTCTAACGTAATCATTAATTAAGTTCAGGAGACATTTACCAGTGTATTGAATATTGGTTAATTGAGANTAATGAGTTAAAAATACTTGTGCAGGGCCAAATTTCATTATACGCATAATTGAGTTTTGAGCGGCATCGGGGTCAAATTGACTGGGTGAAGAGGAAATAAAAGTAAAAGGCCCTTTGGCGGAATCCATCTCCCTGTAGGACACTCCAAAAGTGTCGCCAGTGAAAATGGACTTGCTTTTTTTGTCTAGAATAAAAACATGGTGATTNGCGTGACCNGGAGCATCCCAAAATTCAAAAGGCCTTTTCCCCAAAAAGAGAACATCGCCTTCTCCAACTTTAACAATTCGATTTTGTGNAATTGGAATTAATGTTCCATACTGTTCGTTGGCTTTTTCATAGCCGTATACATCAATTACTGCATTCCAAAGTTTTTCTGGGTTGATCATATGTTTAACACCTCTGGAATGAACAGCTACTTTTGCATTGGGAAAGATGCTCATTAAATTTCCTGCACCACCAGCATGATCTAAGTGTATGTGAGTTAAAAAAATCCATTCGACAGAGTCTATATCAATTTTTAATACGTCTAATGCTTCCAATACTCTCTTAATAGAATGATTAGTTCCAGTATCAACTATGGCAACCTTATCATTCTCAATGATAAGGTGAATAGCAGCGAATTCTTTTCGAATATATCCAGAATCAACAGCATAAATACCATCCCCATAACTGATTATTGAGGAATTAATTTGTATTTTTTCTAAATTGGAATTCATTTATTAGAGAAAATTTAGCATGAACTTTATTCAATGTTTTTGTCAGGGAAAAATCTTTGTTCATTTGGATATGGAAATACATCGTCAAAAAAACCTTCCTCTATTCTTTTTTGCTGGTTTGTCCAAAATTCAGGCGACAACAATTCAGCATGATATTTTTTAAAAGCACGATTAATGCGATGCTGAGTTAATAAAAAAGTTTCAAATTCTTCCGGAAAAACATCATTTGGACCGACCTTGTACCAGGGTTCCTCACTAAGTTCATCTTCAGGTGTTCTAGGAGGAGGCAGTCTTCTAAAATTACAATCAGTTATGTACTGTATTTCGTCATAGTCGTAAAAAACGACTCGTCCATGTTTTGTCAAACCAAAGTTTTTGTACAACAGATCTCCCGGAAAAATGTTGGCGGCTATAAGTTGTCTTATTGCGTCACCATACTCTTTAATGGCTTTTTCAATTTGTGAGTCAGAGGCATTTTCTAAAAAAATATTTAACGGCATCATTCTTCGTTCAATATAAACATGTTTAATGATTAATCTTTCATTAATTATTTCACACATGCTTGGTGCAACTTTAAGCAACTCATCTAGAAGATTTTTTTGAATTCTATCAAGTGGAAAGTCAACAAAGGAATATTCCAGTGTGTCGGCCATTCTCCCGACCCTGTCATGAAGTTTCACCAATTGGTAACGGTTTTCAATATGATCTCTGCTAACGTCTTTTTTCCTTTCATCCTTTATTATTTTAAAAACATATGGAAAAGATGGAAGGGTAAAAACTAACATGACCAGACCTTTTATTCCATCAGCTATTCTGAAACGATCATTGGAGTTTTTTAAATGATGAAGTAGATCTCTATAAAAAAGAGTTTTACCTTGTTTTTGTAATCCTAACATTGTATACAATTCACTACTGGGTTTGAACGGCATTAAAGTTTTGAGAAAACTTACGTATGCCGAAGGTACTTCCATGTCAACCATAAAATATGCCCTGGAAAAAGAGAAAAGAAGCCTAATTTGTTCTTTGTCAGTAATTATAGTGTCTAAAAAAAAATGACCAGAAATATTTCTCAAAATAGGAACCGTGAATCCAACAGGATCTCCATCTAAAATTATTCTCCCTATAATGTATGCCGCTTTGTTTCTGTAAAAAAGTGACTTCAAAATATGAATTTGCAAATCTGGGGTAATTCTGAAAGGTTTTTCAAAGGTTTTAAAAATTCTTTTCAATAAAGCCCTCACATCTAAATAAACATTTTCCCATGGGCAATTAAGCTCAAAGTCTAAAGTTATCTTTACTAACGTTTTTTTTATACCAATATTGAGGGGGTAGTAAACTCTGTACGATGGTGTTTGTGAACCTAAGTAGTCTGTGGATACTGCTGGGCGAACAAATAGATATTCGTTTTTGAAATATGCCCTATCAAGCAGTTGAGTAGTAATTGAATTAAAAAAAGATTCTGCCAATTCTGGTTGTTTATGATCAGTTAAAAGCATGATGAAGGACTTTTTGACCTCTGGCCATAAGGAATCTTTTCTGAGGGATTCACCATAACTTTTCTCTAATAATGCTGATGTTTCTTTTATCCTTTTGTCGTAAAAAGTTATTCTCTCGCTGGATAACGCTCTTATTCCTCTGTAATTACCTTTTTCGAACTCAAATTTTGCTTCTTGAGATTGTTCTCTAAATACAGAATAGTGTCTGTTAAACCCATCAAGTATTTTTTTTGCAATTAAGTCTGGGTCAACAATCATGTTTAACGCTGTAATGAAAATCCTTGTGTAGTTACAGACCTATCTCGAGCGACGCTCATTATTAATCCGGTACCGACACTAAGAGTTATTAAAGCTGTTCCACCATAAGACACCCATGGTAAGGGAATACCCACAACCGGTAGTAAGCCAGTTACCATTCCAATATTAACGCAGGCATAGGTGAAAGTCATTAAAGAAAGAGTTCCTGCCAATAAGCGAGCAAACTGAGTTGGAGCTCCCAATGAGATCCATAAACCTCTGAGAGTAATTCCAGAATAGAGCACTACTAAAATTAAACTGCCTAAAAACCCAAATTCCTCAGCAAACCCTGAAAAAACAAAATCTGTAGCCCTTTCTGGTATGAAAGCGAGTTGAGTTTGAGTTCCTTGCAACCAGCCTTTCCCGATTAAACCACCTGATCCAACAGCAGTAACCGATTGAATTGTGTGAAACCCCGCGCCTAATGGATCACTCATAGGATCAAGCAAAGTACATATTCTTAACTTTTGATACTCTCTTAAACCCGGCCAACGGATACCGTCCTGACAAACGGTATCACCTAAAGTTAAAAGCATGCCAACTGCAATTGCACAAATACTAAGTCCAAAAAATACTACTTTCCAAGGCATTCCAGCAAAAAAAAGTAAAACCATACCTGAAATAATAATCAAAATTGCCGTACCCAAATCAGGTTGACGTAATATTAAAAACACTGGCAGTAAAAATAAAAAAACACAAAAAAACCAATTAGTTTTTGAATTTAATCCATCATGTTTTTGAATAAACCATGCCATTAATAGTGGCAATGCTATTTTCATTATTTCAGATGGTTGCATTTTGATTAAACCCAAGTTGATCCACCTAGTGGCTCCGTTGATTGTTTCACCAAAAAATTCTGTAGCTATTAAAAGTAAAATTGTGATTACATAGGTGGGTATTGCTAATTTTTCCAAAAAAACTGAGGGGATTCTGGCCAAAATTATAATCAAAGTGGCAGCTATTATTAAATTTCGTAAATGTTGATAAAACTTTTGTATTTCATCATGACTTGCACTGTAAACTGCGAAAGAACTGATAATGAAAACTAAAAAAATCATTAACAACAGGGGCTTGTCCATATACAAAAAAATATCTTTGAAAAAATCTCTAAAATAGTTTTTCTGTGACTTATTTACAAAAATCATTGGTTATCATTCAGCAATATAAAGTCAAAAATTTTTCTTGCAATAGGGCCTGCAGATTTTGCACCAAACCCTCCATTTTCAACTATTACTGCTAGTGCAACTTTGGGATTTTTAGCAGGTGCAAATCCGATATATAACGAGTGATCCCTGAGGCGTTCAGGGACAGTTTCAACATCGTATTCCTCATCTTGTTTGATAGTGAAAACCTGGGAGGTCCCGGTTTTTCCTGCAATATCATAACTGGTATTGGCCATGACTCTTGCACCAGTTCCAACTTTATTAACCTCAACCATTGCATCAATAACAAACTCAAACCATTCAGGATCAATCTTAAGGTCTTCTTCAAACTTTGATTTTACAAAATTAAAGTTTCCGGTTTGCTGGTCTTGACTGGCTTTAATAAGTCTGGGAGTCACCACTTTACCTCGGTTAGCGATGATAGACACCGCCTTTGCCATTTGCATTATGGTAAATGTATTGTAACCCTGACCAATTCCGATGGATGGCGTTTCACCCTGGAGCCAGGGCTTGCCTAATTTTTTTTCTTTCCACTGTGAAGATGGAAGAATTCCTGCAATTTCTCCTTTTAAATCTATTCCTGTATTTTTTCCAAAACCGAAGGGTGAAATATACTCATGAATTAAATCTACTCCCATGTTTAAAGCTAATTTATAATAGTAGGTATCACTTGAGATTACAATTGACTTGTGTAAATTAACCACGCCGTGCCCCTCAGGTTTACTGTCCCGAAATTTGTGACTACCGAGCATGAAGTACCCAGGATCATTTATTGAATCATCAGGATCTCTGGATCCTGACGCTAAAGCTGCCAATGCCATGAAAGGTTTGTAAGTTGAACCTGGGGGATAACCACCTTTGATAGGGCGATTCAAAAGGGGCTTATCGGGTGAACTATTAAGTTCAGACCAGACTTGAGAGCTAACCCCATCAATGAATAAATTTGGATTAAAGTTTGGCATCGAAACAAAAGCCAAAATCTCCCCAGAACTTGGCTCAATTGCGACTGCTGCACCCAATCGATTATTATACTCTGATTCAATCAATTTCTGTAATTGTGAGTCAATAGTTAATTGAACATTTTTTCCTGGTAAGGGAGGACTTTTACTCAACTCACGAATCATTTGCCCACCTGCGGTTACTTCAATATGTTGATAGCCAACTTTACCTCTTAGAAGGTTCTCATAACTTTGCTCGACTCCAAGTTTTCCAATGTGAGTGAAACCACTGTAAGATTCTTTTTCACCATTTTTTTCTAATTGTTTTTGATCCGCTTTAGAAATTCTTCCGATATGACCAATCAAGTGGGAAGAACTTGATTTGGATGGATAACTTCTAATCAGGCGATGTCTAACTTTAACGCCTTTTTTGTTTTGTATTCTTGTAACTAGTCTTGCGACCTCTCTATTGTCAAGAACTGTTTTTAAAGGGAGTCCGTCATAAGATCTGGACTCACTCATAAGACGTTTAAATCTTTGGATATCGTAGTCGTTAATATTTACAATTTTTTTTAGATTTTCTAATGTTGCTTGGAGATTTTCTATTTTTGATGGTTGCAATTCTAAGAAGAAACCACCATCGTTTCTTGCTAAAATTCTGCCGTTTCTATCTAAAATTCTACCCCTTGGTGCCTGCAGAGGAAGTAATATAACTCTGTTATCCTCAGCCCTGGAAGAGTGTTTTTTGTGTTCCCATATTTGCAACCAGGCTAGTCTTGTTAGCAGTGCTGTAAGCATTGCAATTGTTACTAATGCAAGAATACTTGCACGGAAACGAAAAAGTTTTATGTTGTTTCTGGTGAAAATCAATTTTACTTACCTAGAAATACCTTTCTGGTCTCAATGGACGGCGCACGTTTTTTATTTATCATGGTCTGCAGTAACCAACTTACTAAAATCCAAGCTAGTCCGTCAAAAATTGGGCGTGAAAAATACCACCATGGGGCCATTCCTCCGTCAGCTACAAATCTAATTAATGCAACTATAAACAACGAAATGGCAAACAAAGGAACTATTTGAACCGTTTGTGAAAATGTAGAGTACCAAAGGAGTCGTCTATGAAGAGAAATCGCCCCGTAGCTTAGAACTGAATATGCCAGAGCATGCTGACCTAGAAGTGAGCCAGCATGAATATCCATAATTATTCCTAAGATCCAAGCAAATATTAAGCCCACTTTTGATGGTAAAAAAGCATTCCAAAATACCAGAACAACCGCCACCATATCTGGAACGGGAAGGGATTGNCCAAAAGGAATGAAATTAAATAAAATNGCAAAAAGTAGCGAACCATAGATTAGATTTTTACTGGGAGTTCTGCCTAATAAACTTGGTGTATTCATTAAAACTCAGTTTTAGCGTTCAAGATAAGGACTTGGTGTTTCATCCCAATTACAGTTGAGGGTTTTGCATTTATTATGGGAAATTGCCCAGGTGTTGCCTCAAACACACTTATTACTTCACCGACAATAATTCCTGGAGGATATAATCCATCTAATCCAGAGGTAAAAATTTTATCACCAATTCTTATATTTGCACTGAGATCGGTAAAATTTAATTCGAACCCATCGCTATTACCATTCCCTCTGGTGATAGCGGTTATCTTCGTTCTTGGTAAAAAAACTGGTACAGAAAGATTCGCATCAGAAATTAAAGTTACTTCGGATTTACTGCTAAAGACTTTACTAACTTGTCCAACTATTCCATCTGCACTTATCACAGGTTGGCCAACTTTGACTTTATGACCCATGCCTCTGTCTAANATTATTTTCTTACTGTAGGGATCAGGAAGTTTGTACCTGACNTCAGCTGCAATNGAGATGGTGGAAAAATTGGATTTCAGATCTAATAATTTTCTTAAATCTGCATTTTCAGTTTTAAGTTGATCCAAAATTAATAAGGTTTCTGAATTNAAAGCTCGCTCTTNCTCTAATTGAATCAATTCTTTATTNAGAGAGGTAATAGTAGTAAGGTGGTNAGTCATGTAAATCAAACCATCTCGTGGAAGTAGTACAAGTTCAATCAATGGATTAAGGACTGTATGAACGATAGCTCGAATGTTTTCTAGAAATTTAAAATTAGCATCTAAGTTTAATAAAACTACTGCTGAAAAAGCCGCCACTAAAAGTCTTACCCTGGCGGATGAACCTTGTTTAAAAAGAGGAGGTGGAGTTTGTGCTAAGGACACCTTTTTTATTCTGTAGCTAAAAGAGGTCCTAATTCATCTACTCTGTCAATAGCTTCNCCACAACCTCTGACTACACAGGTTAAAGGATCTTCAGCTAAATATACAGGCAGGCCTGTTTCTTCCATAAGAAGTCTGTCGAGGTCTCTAAGTAACGCCCCTCCACCAGTGATTACAACTCCCCTTTCAGCAATGTCAGCTGCGAGCTCAGGTGGAGTGTTTTCAAGTGCATTTTTGATAGATACAACAATTTGATTTATTGGATCTGTTAGTGCCTCAAGTATTTCGTTACTTGAAACTGCAAAGGATCTTGGGATACCCTCTGACAAATTTCTCCCCCTAACTTCCATTTCGTGAACTTCGCTTCCAGGAAAAGCTGAGCCTATTTGCTTTTTCACCATTTCTGCGGTTTGTTCACCGATTAGCATTCCGTAATTTCTTCTTATGTAATTGACGATAGCTTCGTCAAATTTGTCGCCCCCAACTCTTACACTTGCTGAGTAAACTAGTCCTCCAAGGGAGACAACACCAATTTCACTTGTACCACCACCAATATCCACAACCATCGAACCAGAAGGCTCTCCAACTGGCATTCCTGCACCAATACATGCTGCCATTGGTTCCTCTATGAGATATACTTTAGACGCCCCAGCAGAGAGGGCAGACTCTCTAATTGCCCTTCTCTCAACCTGAGTTGAACCGCAAGGCACACATATGATTACTCTTGGGCTAGGAGAAAATATTTTTTTTTGATGAACCATTTTTATAAATTGCTTAAGCATCTGCTCAGTAACTGTGAAATCCGCAATTACGCCGTCCTTCATGGGTCTTACTGCCTCAATATTACCGGGCACCTTACCAAGCATCTGCTTGGCTTTAGTGCCCACGGCCTCTATCATTTTTTTTCCTCCGGGGCCATCTTCTTGCCTAATCGCAACAACCGATGGTTCATTTAAAACAATGCCTTTACCCCTCATGTATATGAGAGTGTTTGCAGTTCCTAGGTCAATCGCTAAATCCTGGGAAAAATATCCACTTAAAAAGCCAATCATGTGTACCTCAATTCCTAAACATTGTGATAATAGGGTTTAATCGAAACATCTGTATCTAAAATTTAACTAAAGGCTGTAAAAAAATGAAATTTCAAATCGAACATCTAAAAAAACTTGCCCAACTGTCAAAGTTGGGTTTAAAAAACGAGGAAGAATCAAAATTAATTTCTGAACTTTCATCTGTGGTAACTTGGGTAGAAATCCTTAAAAANGCTGATACAAAAAATATTAAGCCTATGTTTCATCCAGGTGATTTAACTCTCAGATTACGAAAAGATCAGACTTGTAATGATAATTCAATTCAAAAGATATTGGTTAATGCTCCACAAAAATCAAAAGATTTCTTTATAGTACCTCGAGTTATAGATTAATTGATAAAATGGTTAAAAAAATGCATACAATTTCTCACATAAAAAATTTACTTCAGCAAAGAAAATTGGGAGCGGTTGAACTAGCTAANGATATTTTAGTTAAATTAGAAANTAACCCATTCGGGGCCACCTTGTGTGTAGATCATGAAGCTACTTTGTTTGAAGCCAATAAAGCTCAAGAGTTAATTGATTCTGGCGTTAATAAACCCCTTTTAGGCGTCCCAGTGATGCATAAAGACGTTTTAGTAACCAAAAACTGGAAAACCACTGCGGGTTCAAAAATATTATCAAATTATAAAAGTCCATTTGATGCTGAGGTGGTTAAGAGACTATCTGGAAGTGGAATGATATGTTTTGGTAAAACAAGCTGTGACGAGTTTGCAATGGGGTCTGCTAACCAAAATTGTGCTTTTGGTAAATGTTTTAACCCCTGGGACCCAAGAGCAATCCCGGGCGGTTCATCCGGTGGATCAGCNGCAGCGGTTGCATCTGGAATCGTACCAGCTGCAACAGGAACTGATACTGGTGGTTCTATCAGGCAACCTGCGTCCATGTGCGGAGTTACTGGAATTAAACCAACTTATGGACGAGTTTCACGATGGGGTCTTATTGCTTATGCATCAAGTTTAGATCAAGCTGGACCAATTGCTCGATCTGTTTTGGACTGTGCTCTATTGCTTGATTCAATGATTGGATTTGATAGCAAGGATTCTACGAGCTTGGACATACCTGCCGANAATTTCAGCAACAATTTAGATGATCCTTTTGANAGTGGAACTCTTTCAAAGCCTTTAACTGGCATCAGGATTGGAGTTCCTGAAGAATATTTCTCTGTTGGTTTAGCAAACGATGTGGCCATTGCNGTGAAAAATGGAATTAAAAGTTTAGAAAATCTAGGAGCAACAATAAAAAAGNTATTTCTTCCTGCAACAAATTATGCAGTAGCAGCTTATTATGTCATTGCGCCTGCTGAGGCATCTAGCAATTTATCGCGATTTGATGGAGTGAGATTTGGTCATAGATCCTCAGTTGCTAATAGCTTAAGCGATCTTTACATCAATTCAAGGACCGANGGTTTTGGTGAAGAAGTTAGAAGAAGAATTTTAGTTGGTACATTTGTTCTTTCACATGGTTATTATGATGCTTACTATATGCAAGCTTTGAAAGTTAGAAGACTTGTATCACTTGATTTCGAAGATGCGTTTAAGGGCTGTGATTTGGTATTAGGGCCAACCTCNCCAACAGCTGCATGGGATCATGATAAAAGTCCTAATATAACTGGAAAAAATGATATTGCCGGTGTNCCTAAAGAATATTTGGCTGATATNTATACAGTTGGGGCGAGTTTGGGGGGNTATCCTGCAATATCAATTCCNTGTGGATTTTCAGAGGTTGACAATGCAAAAAGGCCCATTGGTCTTCAACTAATTGGGCCTAAACTCCACGAAAAAGTAATTCTAAAATGTGCTCATATGTTTCAAAAAGACACTGATTGGCATACCCTCTCACCAAATAAAGAGATATAAAAAAATGTGGAATATTGTAATTGGATTAGAAACCCACGTTCAATTAAAAACCAACTCAAAAATTTTTTCTGCGGCCTCAACTGAATATGGCTCAAATGTTAATGAACAAGTTAATTTTGTAGATGCCGGCTTGCCAGGAGTTCTTCCGGTTTTAAATAAGAGTGCTGTCACCTCTGCAATTAGATTTGGTGTTGCTGTTAAAGCTGAAATTTCTCGGAGCTCCATTTTCGCCAGGAAAAATTATTTCTATCCCGATCTTCCTAAAGGTTATCAGATTAGTCAGTTTGAANCTCCTATTGTAGTTGGGGGGGAAGTTGAAGTAGAGTTGGATAAAAAAAGAAATTTTGTTGTTGATTTAGTGAGAGCGCATCTTGAAGAAGATGCTGGAAAATCAGTTCATGAAGGAGTCGATTGTTTACCTAAGGGCTGTTCGGGGATTGATCTTAATAGAGCTGGAATGCCTCTTTTGGAGATAGTAACANAGCCATGTATGAGTTCCGCACAACAAGCAGTTGCTTATGCAAAGACACTACACAGACTTGTGACGTGGATAGATATTTGTGACGGCAATATGCAAGAGGGCTCATTTAGGATTGATGCAAATGTTTCAGTCAGAAGAAGTGAGAACGAAAAATTGGGTACAAGATGTGAAATTAAAAATCTTAATTCATTTAGATTCTTAGAAAGAGCAATTAAAGTCGAAGCTGAACGGCAAATTTATTTGATTGAAAATGGTCAAATTGTAGTTCAACAGACTAGACTCTTTGACCCAGTAGCAGATGAAACTAGAGCGATGCGAAGCAAGGAGGATGCTAACGACTACCGGTATTTCCCTGACCCNGATCTTCCCAAATTAGTTATTGAAAATTCTTGGATTGAAAAAGTAAATAAAGAAATTCCAGAATTACCAAAAAAAACAAAAATGAAATTCGAAAAAATATTAAATCTAAATGAAGAAGTATCTGAAGCTTTGGTTAGCAAAAGATCAATTGCTATTTTTTTCGAGGAAACGTTGCGCATTTTTTGTGAATCTTCGCAAAGTGAATCAAATGTTAGTGAAATAAATGATTTAACTTGTAAAAGAGCTAAATTATTAGCCAATTGGATGTTGGGGGAGCTTTTTTCAAATCTAAACAAAGAGAGTCTTGAGATTACCGAAAGTAAAATTAAACCTGATAGGTTGGCAGTTTTATTAAAGAAAGTTGAGGATGGAACTTTATCTAATAAAACAGCAAAAGAACTTTTTTACACTTTATGGGGTGGCAATACTGATGACATTGAAGAAATCATCAAATCAAAGGGTTTGAGCCAAATTCAAAATAATGACGAGTTAGCTCAATTTATTGAGCAGACTATAAATAAAAACGAAAAGATGGTAGCAGAGATAAAGTCCGGTAAAGATAAGGCTTTGAATTCATTAGTTGGCCAGGTAATGGGGGCCTCACAGGGAAGAGCTAACCCCAAAACTGTTAGAAATCTTTTAATAACTAAAATAAATTCTCTGTAATTAGTTCTTACCTCCCCACTCATCTAAATAAGTTTGAAGCATTTTTAGTTTCGATTGTTTTTTACTCGACTTCTTCTCTTCAAGAACTGTCAATAAATCTTTTATATTTGAAATAGCTAAAATTGGAACGCCTGTTCTCCTAGTTATTTCTTTTGAGGCACAAAAGCTTTTTTTAATTTGATTTGTGGGCATTGTTTCCATTCGATCTAATGCAACTAGTGCTCCAATTGGATTACCGCCTTCTTTTTTTATTATTTCAATCGATTTACTGATTGATAAACCAGCTGAGATAACGTCATCAATTATCAATACGTTCTTACCTAATACATTACCAACGATATTTCCCCTTTCACCATGTTTTTTTTCTTCTTTTCTGTTGTAAGCAAAATCAATCAACCTATTTTTATTACTTAAAGATATTGCAGTGGAGCAAATTAGGGGGATGCCTTTATATGCTGGACCAAATAAACAATCTACTTTTTCCATGCCATTATCCTCAGCATTTAAAAGTGCTTGTGAATAATATTCTCCTAAAAAAAACAATAGTTTTGAATTTGAAAACTTTCCCATATCAAAAAAATATGGTGACGAGCGACCAGCTTTTGTTTTGAACTTACCAAATCTTAAGATATTGTTACTAATAGCAAACATTAAAAAATTTTTATTTAATCTTTTGGGAAACGTTACCAAAGTTTTTTTCATACATGGAATTATATGGTTACTAGAGTAATTACGCTAAATGTAAATGGCCTAAGGGCAGCAGAAAAAAAAGGTTTAATGAGCTGGCTATCTAGTCAAAATCCAGATTTCGTTTGTTTTCAGGAGCTTAAAGCTCAGTTTAGAGATTTATCAAATCAGCATCTAAATTTAAAAATTGGTAGCAATGAATTAAAAAGCATTCTGCATTGTTCGAAGAAACCGGGTTACAGTGGCGTGTCCATTTTAAGCAAATTTCAACCTACTAATGTTTTTACTGGAATTGGCGATGAGCAGTTTGATTTTGAGGGTAGGGTCATAAGAGGAGATTATGATAATTTACTACCTGAATTTCCAAAATTATCAATTATAAGTTTGTATTTACCTTCAGGATCTTCATCTGAGATTCGTCAAAATGCTAAATTCAGATTTCTAGATTGTTTAGAGGGAGCTCTAAAAAAATGGATGAAAGAAAATTTACAATTCAAAAGAGAGTTCATTTTGTGCGGAGACTGGAATATCGCTCATAAAGAAATTGATTTAAAAAACTGGCGCAATAATAAAAAAAACTCCGGTTTTCTTCCTGAAGAAAGGTTCTGGATATCAAAGGTTTTTGAAGCTGGTTGGATAGATGTGTTTAGATCGATTGAACCCAATACAGAGCAGTACACTTGGTGGAGTCAAAGAGGGAGAGCCCGAGAGAAAAATGTAGGCTGGAGAATAGATTACCAAGTTTCCACACCAAAAATAGCCTCAAAGGTAATTAGTGCTAGGGTAGAAATGAAAGAAAAGTTCTCAGATCATGCACCTCTTATAATTGACTACGGTTAGATTTAATTGATGCTCTTACGAGATTTTTCGTAAAGAGGAATAACTCGTGGTAAGTTTTTAGAAATTTCACTTATCCTGTTAGACCCGGATGGGTGAGTGGAAAGCCACTCAGGAGGGGAACCGGTGTTTGCATTCTTCATTTTTTTCCATAAACTAAGTCCAGCTTGTGGATTAAACCCTCCTCTAGCTGCAATATCTAAACCCACTAAATCCGCATCAGTTTCATCAGAGCGAGAAAATTTAAGGCCGATTAATTGCCTACCAAATCCTATTAATCTTCTCTCACTTTTTCCTAGGCCAATTACTGCAGATAGTAAATCGGTACCAAGATCTGTAATTTGTGCTTTTGCTATTCTTGCCCTTGCATGCTCCCTAAGAGCATGAGCCATTTCATGGCCCATGATCATAGCAATTTCGTCGTCAGATAATTTGAGTCTATCAATAATCCCGGAAAAAAAAGCTATTTTACCGCCTGGAAAACAAAATGCATTTAAGGAATCAGATTTTATCAATATTACCTCCCAATTCCAATTTATTGAGGAAGGATTCCAAGCTACGGTGTGAGGTTCAAGTTTTTTTGAGATTTTGATAAGTTTTTTTAAAGTAAGGTTTTCACCATCAGCTAATTCTTTTCTTTCCTTAGCCTTACTCTTTATTTTTTCAAATTCTTTAATCGCAGCATTCTCCAAGTCCCCAGCTGGCACTATGTGTCGAAACTTTGAAGCTTCGCCAACTATCACACCGTCACCTGGCGCTGATAATTGTTTTTTTGGGTCTAGTGTAGTGCAACCAGCAAAAATCAAAACGCTAGTTGCATAGATGATGATAGTTTGATTAACTTGCATATCTAATAAGGATACAACCAGCTAAAAAATTTGCAAAATAAAATACTTATAGTTTGAAAAATAGAAATAAAAAATGAAAAATAAAAAAAATTTAAATCTTCTCTCTTTGACTTTGATCTTAGGTTTCGCTAGTGGATTACCACTTGCATTATCAACGGGAACTCTGCAGGCTTGGCTTACGATAGAA
>NHCU01000017.1 GCA_002167365.1 Betaproteobacteria bacterium TMED41
CAATATGCCTATTGAACTCAACATGATGATTGTTGTATTGAAGGCAACTATTGTTAAGCATATTTTTTGATACATAAGAAATTTCTCCAATTAAACTTTTCAATGTTCAAAATTAGACACTTTTGTCAAGAAATATTCCATCCAACTAGGAATTTGTTAGATCTTTTAATTATAAGGATTTTCAGTTTTAGAGCTAAATAAAATTAAGGTACTAATTCATTTATATTTTTTTTCGAGGATGAGACTTTTCTCTTACTTTATTTTTTTTTAGTTCTACATTGTATGCATTTTTTCTTTTGGCAAAAGCTAAGGACATAAAAGGTACACCATCAACAAAATGCAGAGCACATCCACCATCAATAGCGTGGCAAGATTCGATCGACTTATCTTGGATAAATTTATGCAAAGCTGGCCTTCTTTCAGGTTCTTCATCGTAATGTGGACAACAGATACCGTTGATAAATCCTAAACAGTCCATTAAGTTAAGCTTTGACTCCCACGAGTCTGTAATTCCCTTTTCAAACCAACAGATAGCTCCAGCACTTACTCCACTCATCACCACACCCAAATTGTATGCTTCTCTTAAAATTTTATCTAACCCCCATTGTCTCCAAACACCTAACATACTCATGGTATTACCGCCTCCGACAAAAATAATATCTTGGCTGTGAATAAGCGTCTTTAAATCTGGTGTTCTTTTGAATAAATTTAAATGTACTGGAACACATTCTAATTTGGTGAAAATAGAATAAAAATTAACTATATATGCTTGATCATCAGCACTTGCAGTGGGGATAAAACAAATTTTAGGACACGAAGCTCTAGACTGCTTGAGAATATAGTTTTCTATTGCTCCTTGGTTTTGGTTCCTACCAAAACCTCCACCACCAATCGCTATGATATTTTTTTGCAACTCTCAACCTCGCACTTAAAACTTTAAGTCTGTTTATTAAAATTACATAAAAATTTAATTTGTTTATTTCCAATGGAATTTTTTGGAGGGTAAAACCATTCCTTGACTCTAATCGGAATAGCAGTAATTAGTTCCCCTTTACCCATGTTTAAAGAAAAAAAATTATACGCCAAAAGCATAGTTCTCTTCTCAGCGCAATCTACTTTGAATTTGCCAGTGCCTGATAGAGAACCAAAGTTTTTTTCTGGTTGAGCTAAATCCCTTAACCCGGAAAAGATGACTATATTATCGTTTATTTTAATACTTTCTATGTCAACATAAAAATTATCTCCATTACCATCACTGCCATATTTTACCCATTCAGCAGCTTGAGCATCAAAAGAAAACCACACCAAAAGTAATAAATAAAAACTTTTTATATTTGAAAATAAAATCTTTTTCATTTTTTTAATTGTAGAATTTAGTATTAGTTATGTTACAAGATTTTTTAAATTTAATTAAAAAAATTAGTGGTACTTTTGACAGCAAATTAATATTTTCTAGCGAAAAAATTCTTAAATAAAATCTAGGAGTTGTTTATGGAAAAAAAACGAATTGAAAGCGATAGTATGGGAAAGCTGGAAGTGGCCGCTGATGCGTTGTACGGGCCTCAAACCCAACGCGCAGTTAATAACTTTCCTATTAGTGGACAAAAGTTACCAGAGGATTTCATTCGTGCATTATTAATTGCCAAATCTGCCGCCGCAAATGCTAACAAATCCTTAAAGCAGTTGCCTATCGAAATGGCTGACTCAATACAAAAAGCTATTGAAATACTTTTAAATGATAAAAAACTAATGAATCACTTTCCAGTGGATATTTTCCAAACTGGTTCTGGTACTAGCACTAACATGAATGCCAATGAAGTTATCGCCAAGATTGCTAGCAAAGAATATGGAAAACCTGTTTCACCAAATGACCATGTTAATTATGGACAGAGTAGTAATGATATTATCCCCTCTACAATCCATATCAGTTCATCAATTGGACTAGAATTCAAATTACTTCCAGCACTATTACACCTTTCCTCAGTTACCAAGGCAAAAGCTCAGAAATTAGACGATCATGTGAAAACCGGTCGAACACACTTGATGGATGCGATGCCAATTAGATTAAGCCAGACTTTAGAGGGTTGGGCTGAACAAATCGATCTTAACATCTCTCGTCTAAAAGGATTGCAACCTCAACTCCAGACACTAGCACAGGGAGGAACTGCTGTTGGTACTGGAATAAATGCCCATTCCAAATTTGCCCGCACGTTCGCTAGTGCTCTAAATGAAAAAACAGACTTAAAATTTTCACCTGCCAACAATTTTTTTAGTCATATTGGCTCGCAAGACATAGCTGTTTCATTGTCAGGACAGCTTAAAACTACAGCGGTTTCTATTATGAAAATAGCTAATGACTTGCGATGGATGAATTCAGGTCCATTGGCCGGCCTGGGTGAGATTGAATTAGAAGCTCTTCAGCCTGGTTCATCAATTATGCCTGGCAAAGTCAATCCAGTAATTCCTGAGGCGGCCGCAATGGTATGTGCACAGGTTATTGGAAATGATTCTGCTGTTACTGTTGCAGGCCAATCTGGTAACTTTGAGCTAAATGTCATGTTGCCAATGATCGCAAACAATTTATTGAATAGTATAAATTTCTTAAGTAATGTAAGCTATTTGCTTGCTGATAAAGCGATAAAGTCTTTTAGCGTAAACGAAAAAAAATTAACTGAAACTCTCTCTCGCAACCCTATCTTAGTTACTGCCCTTAACCCTATTATTGGTTATTTAAAGGCCGCTGAAATAGCAAAAAAAGCGTATAAAGAAAATAGACCCATCATTGACGTAGCTTCTGAGCAAACAGATTTAAGCGTAGAAGAGTTAAAAAAATTACTAAACCCTACAAAACTTACTCAAGGAGGGCTATCTTAATTGCTGTGCTCTATAATTTACCAATTTAGTTAAGGAGAATAAGAGTTGAATCTTCAATATGCAAATGAAGAATTAAGAGACAAAACTCCTGATGAAATTGTGAATTGGGCAGTTTCATTAGGAGAAAAAACCATAGTCACAACAAATTTTGGGCCTCATGAGGCAGTCATACTCCACATAATTCATAAAATAAAAAACGATATGGATGTAATTTGGATTGATTCTGGATATAACACCAGAGCAACATATATTTTTGCTGAAAAAATTATAAAACTTTTTAATTTAAATTTGCATACATTCAATCCACTTATAAGCGCCAAAAGAAGAGACACCTTAATGAATGGCATTCCAGAAGTTGATTCCTCTTTGCACGAGGAATTTACTTATCAAGTAAAACTAGAACCATTCAAAAGAGCCTTAAATTACTTAAAGCCTAGAGTTTGGTTAACTGCAATTCGCAAAGAGCAAACTAATTTTCGCAAAAACTTGGATATAGTGACAAAAAATGAAAACGGACTTTTGAAAGTTGCTCCACTCTTTTACATTAAAGAAAAAGAAATCAAAGAATACTTACTTAAAAATAATTTACCCGATGAACAGGATTACTATGATCCAACAAAAGTAACAAAAAACCGTGAGTGTGGATTACATAAGCTACCTTAACACTGCTCTATCTAATAGAAAAATTAGTTTGAACTCATTGCATCAACTAGCTTTTGAGATATTAAAAACAAAAATATACCGGAACAAATTGCAACAATTGCTAATTTTTCGAAAACGTTAATATATATAGCTAGTGATTCAACTCCTTGAATAATTTTTCCATCAATGGGCTTTAAAGCCATCAAACCTGCTATCCAGCCAGAAACGTAAGCAGCAAAAGAGCTAGACAAAAACCAGACCCCCATCATAAGACCAGCAATTTTTGCTACAGACAATTTGGTAATCATAGACAATCCGACTGGAGATAGGCATAGTTCACCCATCGTATGAAACAAATACATGATAACCAAAAAAATCACTGCGACTTTGCCGTCGGGGCCTGCATAAGTAGCGCCCAAAACTAAAACCGCAAAGCCGAGGCCTACCTGAACTAGAGCTAAAGAGAATTTTTTTGGGATACTAGGCTCGAAACCTTTTTTACTGGAAAAAAACCACACGCTTGCAAAAACAGGAGCTAAGATTATTATGAAAAATGGATTTAAGGCTTGGAACATGCCAGCCGAAAAAAAGCCTCCCATTTCAACATTCCTATCAGTGAATAAAGTTAGTGATGAAGCGGCTTGTTCAAATAGCGCCCAAAACAAAACCGAACAAGCAATCAAGAAAAGCATAACCAAAATCCTATTTCTTTCATTTTTCGAACATTCTCGAAGGCTAAACCAAATTATCCAGCTCACGGTAATCGTACCTATAGTAATCAAAAAGAACCCTAACTCTCCGGACATCTGAATAAGCACCCAAACTAAAAATACAAACATCAAACCAAGAAAATAAATTAATTTTTCTGCAGAAATTCCCAAAAGAATCATTTTGGAAAGTTTCTCAGGTTCTGGAGGCGCACCGAGACCCTCGAGCCACTTTGTTCCAACCAAAAAAGTAATCAATCCAAAAATCATCCCAATACCAGCTAGTCCGAAACCAAATCTCCAACCATAAACCTCTCCAATATAGGCACATGCTAATGTTGCTAAGAAAGCTCCTATATTTATTCCCATGTAAAAAATAGTAAAACCTGAATCTCTTCTTGGGTCATTTTTTTCATATAAGGATCCAACCAAAGTTGAAATGCTTGCTTTTAAAAATCCAACTCCAACAACAATAAAACCCAAAGAAAAATAAAAGATTTGTAAATAAAAATCAGAACGGATAATTTTCCCATCAATAAATTCAGCAGGAGGTCCCTCAATAGCCATTCCAAGATGTCCCAAAACCAAAAAAACAGCTCCAAAAATAACAGCTTTTTTCATTCCCAAAAATCTATCTGCTATCAAGCCACCCAAAACTGGAAAGGCATAAATGAGAGAAGCATAACTGCCGTATATCATTCCAGCTTTTGCATCGTCAAAAACGAAATGCTTTGTTAGATACAAAATAAGAAGAGCTCTCATTCCATAATAACTAAAGCGTTCCCATAATTCCGTCAAAAACAAAACAATGAGACCCTTTGGATGACCAAAAATAAGATCATTTTTCTCTATTTTGATTGTCATAATTTAGATTATTTCATACAGTCTATTATTTCAAAACACGAATTTTTAGTTTATGTTTTAAACAAGTAAGGATTTTAAAAATATTACGCAACATTAACAAAAAAATTAAGTAGGAAAAATTTTCTGAAATCAAAGCAAATGATTTGATCTTAAAGAAGAGAATTAAAATTTCGATTTTAAAACGCAGATAAATCCGATTTCTTAAAAGTTTTTCCAAATGCAGTTCAAATTCTTTCTAGTTGAAGGTTCTTCCCTCTGTTGCAAAGTAGAATTTAATTTTTTTTTGTCCGCTATTTTGCCAATTGCAAACCCCATTAAAACCTTTTCTTTGTCAGAATCAAGTTCTAGAAAATCGGAAATTTTTTCCCTGTCGATACCACCCATTCCATGAGTATACAAACCTTCAAGACTTGCCTGTAAGGTTAAAGACATCCATGCAGCACCACAATCAAAACTTGACAGTGCATTAATCCTCTGCTTTTTTTCAAAGAAATTTCTAGAAATGATAAAACCCAAAACGCTTGTCTGCTTTGCCCAGTCTTGGTTTCCCTCAGACAAAAAACCAACAAATTTAGAGAAAGCTGGATTACTACTTAAAGCTGTATAGAATTTCCATGGTTGTTCATTCGAACAAGAGGGTGACCAACGCGCCGCATCAATGATTTTTTCTAATTGGGCATACTCAATCTCGTAAGGATCGAAGGATCTCGGCGACCATCTTTTGACAAACAAATTATCTGCACAACTTGACTGCATTCGAGTGGTAAAGTCTACCTCATTCATTAAAGAAATCTCCAAAAAAAATTAATTTTTATGATTGATATTTTAAGGGCATTGTTTGAGTTTGCTAATAATGCATTGTCTAGCAAGCGCTTTAGCCATTTTAATCTGATTATCTTTCATGCTAAGACTTGCATAATCTAGTACCTCTTGAGCACCACTATAACCGTTCACCCTAGATACTTCGGTCCATGCGTATCCCTTGATTGCCTCGGGCTTGTCCGCGTCACCAGATAGTAGCAAGAAACCAGTCATGAATTGAGATTTGGGTAAACCTTGCTTGGCACCTCTCTTAAACCACAGAAGAGCTAGTTTTGGATTGGGTTTTACCCCCCAGCCATTTTGATAAATATTACCCATCATAAACTGTGCATCAGGAAAATTTTTCTTTGCTGCCTTTTGGAACCAATTTTTTGCTTCTGAATTATTTTTTGCCACGCCATAACCGTTATGATACAAAATTCCTACATTAAATTCAGCTTCAGACAAAGAATCCCTAGCAGCTTCTTTGTACCAATCCATTGCTTTTTGGTAGTCCTGAGGTACTCCCCAACCATTTTCATACATGTATCCGATATTATTTTTCGCCTGAGGATCACCTTCCTCTGCCTCGGCTCTAAAAGACCTCAGTGCTGTTGCGTAATGCTGTCTCTTCATTGCTGCAATGCCAGATTTCAAGCGAGTCTCGTCTGCTTTTAGCTGAAAAGACGAGAGTACAAAAAAACAAACACTGACAAAATAAATAGCGAATTTGAATATCACTGTAAAATCCTAACAAAAATTTAATAAAAGAAGTTAATTTTCAAAGGGTAATTACTGATCACAAACGACTCTAACCCATTCTGATTCAATTGCCTCTACGGTATATTTTTGCTTAATAAGTTCCTGAGCTTTTAATATTTTATCATTGTGTACTAAAGGGTTTTTCATGGTTGCTATACCTTCATCAGTACCAATTATAGAAAAAAAATCTTTAAATGGCATATAAGAATCAAGAGGTGAAGCAACTACAGGCAAACCCAGTGCAAGGCCTGTTAAAAGTCTTCCCGGGCTTACCCCACTTTTTCTCGGATCATTTTTGTTACTGGGGATCAAAACATAATGCGAGATTTTAGCTGCATGAACCATTGTTTCAACTGTCCACTTTGCTAGAGAAATTTTCATTCCCTTGGGAGCCTTTTTTGCAGCTTCCTTAACTGCTTCCTCTGGGTGATTGTTTACTAAAATAATCAAATGTCTAGGAGGAGCCTTGTGAAGGCCACTCATCATAAAATCTAATAGCCATCCAAGATTTGTAATATGTCCAAACCACAATGCTGTTGACTCCTTTAACTGTCTATTTCCCGGCTTAATAAAATCTACCTCAACGGGTTCAGGAATAATATAAGTTTTACCTTTCCAACTATCAGCAACATTTACTCCCATTCTATCGGAGGGCAAAATCAAAGCATGAACTCTAGGTTTGATCTTTCTATAAAAGTCTCCCACGATGCCAGGGTTCACAAAATGATTGTCCGTGTAGTCAAGGATTAGTTTTCCTTTTTTTCTATGCAAAAGTTTTATCTTTTCTAACCAAAAAGCCCGTCTTTTCCCAGAATCATCGAGATACTGTCCAGTATTACTGTCAGGAACATACTTCGCCATAAAAACCAAATCGGGATTGTGGTGTGCTTCGCGAAAATTTAGAGGATAGACATTAATTTTAGCCTTTTGGCAGCCAGATATACATACTCCAGCTCTCATTCTACTGCTGGCAAGCTCTGTATTAAACAACTCTTCAAAATCATTAGTTCTGACATTAGAAACCAACCAACCTACGTTTTTTTTTGTATTTTCAACCATGTCAAAAATGTCTCAGTAAAAGTTAAAAAAATATAGTTCACTCTGAAAAAATTCACAAATCCAATTTTATGGCATTATAAATATAGTATTGCTTTAATAACAAAGAGAACGTAGGTTTGAAAAATAATTTAATTTAAGCTTTGGAATAAATTGTCAAAGTTACACAGTATAACCAACTCATCCAATGGTTGTAAAAAAACCCTCAAATCAAGAGTCTAGTTTATCGAATATACATTTTGTTGATACAATTTGAAAAATTGTATGAGAATCCAAAATTATGAGTAATAAAGTATTTGTAGGATACGACACCCGCGAGGATATAGCGTTTCAAGTTTGCGAGTATAGTATTAAAAGGTACAACAAAGATGTAAGCGTATTGCCTCTCATTCAGCAAGATCTGCGACAACAAAAAATGTATTGGAGAGAGCTAGATAAACTCGCTTCTACTGAATTTACTTTTACAAGATTTTTAATACCTCATTTGATGAATTACAATGGATGGGCACTTTTCATAGACAGTGACATAATTTTTTTAGATGATGTTAATCATTTATTCGAACTTGCTGATGATAAATTTGCAGTGATGTGCGTCAAACATGATTACAAACCTAAACCTGGTTTAAAAATGGATGGTCAGGTGCAAACCGTCTATCCGCGAAAAAACTGGTCTAGTGTGGTTTTATGGAATTGTGGTCATCCTTCCAACGAGAAAGTTACAGTTGATACTGTAAATAATCCTAATAATGACGGCGCATATTTTCACAGGTTTAGTTGGTTAGATGACGAAGAAATTGGCGAACTCCCTTGCGACTGGAATTGGTTAGTAGGTTGGTATAGAAAAGAAGATGGGTCTCCAAAAGCGCTTCATTATACAGAAGGAGGCCCTTGGTTTAAGAACTACAGAAACTGTGAATTTAATTCTGAGTGGAAAGAATGTTTATATCAAATGATGAAGACAGGGGATAAGGTAGCATAAAAATTATTCCCTTCCATATATATCGTCAAATCTTTCAATATCGTCCTCACCAAAATATGAGCCTGACTGCACCTCAATTATTTCCAAGGGTTTACTGTAAGGATTTTCGAGTCTATGTTTAACTCCTAGTGGAATATAGGTTGATTGATTTTCCTGCAATTCAAAAATGTCCGTTCCCCTAGTCACCCTCGCATTACCTCGAACAACAATCCAATGCTCAGCCCTTTTAGAGTGCTTTTGTAGAGAGAGTCTTCCTCCTGGTTTGACAATAATTCTTTTAACTTGAAAACGCTCGCCTTGGTCTATGGAGTCAAAAACTCCCCAAGGTCTAGTAACTTTTCTGTGTGAATGAGCTTGAGTGATTTCAGCTTTCTCAAGCATATTAACCACCTCTCTGATTTTTTCCGCGTCAGAAATATTAGAAACTAAAATAGCATCGGGAGTTTCTACTACAAACAAGTCCTGGGTACCAACAGCAACAACCTCTCTACCCATAGAATAGACAAAAGTATTTTTGGCATCAACGAAATGTGCTTTTCCACTCGATCTGTTTCCATTCGAATCAGCAACAAACAAATCTGCCAAGGCATTCCAACTTCCAATATCACTCCAAGCGCTTTTCAATGGAACCATTCTGACATCCTCATGTTTCTCCATGACTGCATAGTCGATTGACTCACTTCGACATTTTTGCATTGAATCATATTCAAGTAAAAGAGTTGAATTACAAATTTCCCCATTCTGATAGGCATTTTTTACCTGATTCAGAATGTCTGGTGCAAATTTCTCAAGTGAGCTAAGAATTGTTTCAGGATAAGCCATAAAACTACCCGCATTCCAATAAACATTCTTGGATGAAATTAATTGTTGTGCTTTTTTTAAATCAGGCTTTTCTATAAATTCCTTAACATTAAAGAAATGTTGGTCATCAAAAGATTTAAATACATCCATATATCCGTATGCCGTGCTGGGAAAAGTTGGTTGCGCGCCTAAAGCAACGATCGCATTTTTTTCTAAGGCAAAAGACCCTGAAATAACTGTTTCAATATAAGCCTCTACATCGTTTATGAAGTGATCACTTGGACAGAAAATTAGTATATGGTTTTTGTCTGCCATTAGGCATGCTGCTGCCATTGCAGCGGAAGTGTTTCGAGGTAATGGTTCAAGTATAAATTGAGACGAGGCATCTGATTCTGCAACAATGTCTTGCATCAAAAATTTATGATGTAAAGAACCAACACAAATAGCTTGATCTGCTAATTCAGTCGAAGCATTGTTAAATTTAATTAATGAATTTTTAGAAAAAAAACGATTTAGTGTTATTTGCAATAGGCTCTTGTCGTTAAAAAAAGGAACAAATTGCTTTGGCAAGCTTTTTCTAGACAGTGGCCACAACCTTGTTCCAGAGCCACCACAAAGTATTACAGGACATATTTTTTTGGACATATTGCAAAAACTTCACTTTATAGGCCTCTCAGTATAACTATCAAAACCAAAAAAGATCAAAAAAAGTATATATTTAAATCTCCTAAATCAAAATCCAGTACTTCGGATCAAATTTATTAAAAACGCTTCAGAAATTATCATTGCATTATGAAAATCATCTGAAAGATTACTAGAATTTAATCCGGTAAAGCGGATTTTGATTAGCTCATTTTCTTTGTTTGATAATGCAGTGATATCAAATCTATTTTTTTCTTTTTCAGAGAAAGTAGCAAACAAAACAGCATCGAAATGTGATCCCATGGACTTAAGTTTTTTTGGTGGAAAATACTTTATGTCGCCACTTACAAGATTCTGCATTCTTTGAAGATTTTTAACTTCTGACATGAGAACATTTTTAAAGTTGTAGCCCTCTGAAAAATTATAAATAACAGATATCGCTTCATTTTCTCTGGCATAAACAATTTGGCTAAAACCCTTGTTAGAAACTTCCTTTACTTTAACAAAACCTGATGCTTCAGTTGGTAATTTTGGTATCTCACTTGCTAATGCTAGCTTAAAGAAAACTGTGATTGTTAATGATAAAAATAAATTGATGCATACTCTCATGTGTTATTCCTGAGGTTTTGTTGAGGAATGATATTACTATTGTTACGAATTCTTTTAGGATAAAAGAGAAATTACTTCTGTTTCACTACTGGGAGCAAGTGCATTGACTTGGGCATTGATTATTTCTTGTATTTGTGCCCTGATGGCAACCATTAATTCTGCAACAAAACCTGCCTCTTCAACCTCAGCTACTAATGTCTGGCTTATTGTTACAGAGTTACCTCCGTTATCAGATGTAACTGTTGCCGCATTTTGATTAATGCTTGCTTGGGCTGATGCAATGATTGTTTGCTGTTCAGCAATTTGTTTTAATAATTCATCCAAAGCATCCAAAGCGTCTGCAATTTCAGCATCTGTTTTTAGACCTTCAGTAAATAGTGCTTTTGTATCCCCAGAGAACTGTCCAGTAGCTACAGACTGTAATTGGGAAAAATTCAACTTTGCTAGAACTGGAAAGGCAGAAACATTAATACTTCCATTTTTCCTAACCACTGGCTTGTAAGCCTTAGCATAATCTGGCTCTGTGTTTTGCCAAGATGTTATGGACGCAACACCTGTAGAAAGATCATAGTCTTGGTCAGAAAATCTTACATATTCAAAATTAGCAAGTGAATCAGTACCTTCTGAACCACTATTCGCGGTAACAGAAGCACTAGTTCCATTTCCGGTAATGGTATAGTTCTCAATTACTCCACTGTAAACCGCATAGTCGGTGCCTCCAGCTCCATCTAGAATATCATTTCCACCATTTCCAGTGATTTTGTTCGACTCACTATTTCCAGTTATAGTATCTGCCTTAGCTCCACCTTTGGCATTTTCAATAACTGTACTGATGGCGATCATTAGATTATCTTGACCTTCATACCATCCGTCACCGTAAGGTGATCCATGAGTAGCACCTGAAGACGCAGCAGCACTTGCATTGTCGATATGTCCCTGAAGTGTTGCTGAATTGAATCCTTGATTTACATAATATGCAATTTGGGCACTGCGTTCCCACTGTCCAATAGAGCTTGCAGTCCCCCCATTTAAATTGATGTTCACAGCTTCAGTTTGGTTAGATGCATCAATTGTATCTGTACCTCCGCTATCAACAATTGTGCGCATCATCACAGGCTTATCATCGTAACTGTAAGTTGTATCACCTAAATTGGTATTAGTTGAAGTCCCATACAAGTATTCGATAGCTTGAACATCGAAAATTCCAGGAGTTTCTGCGTAAATAGTTGAAACACTTAGTGATCCACCTGAAGTAGCCCAATATCTGTTTCTGTCAACAGATGTGTAGGACATTACAGATCTTCTGACAATATCATCATAGTCACCAAGTGATTTTCCTGCTGAGGATGCTCCCCCAAAGGTATGGCTTAGACCTACCGCATGGCCAATTTCATGAAGAGCAGTGTAATAATTAAAATTTCCTTGTTCAAATGGACCAGAGTATTCTCGAGTAAACCAAGCATCACCACCTGTAACTCCACTATTAGGGTAATAGGCAAAGGCCGACCTGTTATTATCACTTGAGGACTCGGTAGTACCTCTTAGTCTTATTTCACCAACAGTNTTACCTGATTCTGTAATTTTTTCAAATGTCCATGCACCTGCTTCATCCCAATAATTAAGAACCGTATCAAGTGTTGTTTCAGTACCTGCAGATGCAATAAGAGAATTGCCAGCCGTGCCGCCACCGTTTGAATCAAGCATATAGGTGTGAACAACTCCGGAAGTTTTATAATAGGAATACGACATAGTTTCCGTTGCAGATAAATCCCATTTAGGTCCGCCAAGTAATGCATCAACATTCGTTGTACCTGTATGTCCAGCGGATGCAACAACACCTGTTAAATTTGCAGCATTAGTTCCTGCACCATCAGCTATAAATACAGTATCACTTCCAGGACCAATAGCCCCTGCTGCAGCAGCTCCTCCTGATAGTCTTCCAGCTTCAATTGCCCCACCTTGAGAGGAACAGATTGGACATGATCCAGGATCATGATTACCAGCCGTTTGATCAGCCATATGTGCAAGATTAACTTCAATTTTAGCCAGAATATTTGCTTCTACTGAACCAAACTGACCATTATTTACAACTGTATCAAAATACTTCTCTTTGACTTCTGAACCTATCGGGCTTACATTGATTTTTGATTGAGATGCCCTNATGATTACCGTGGAAATGTACTTGGACATTTCGTTTTCAAGGTCTTTTAATTCAATGTCTAGAGTTTTACGAGTTTCTGAACCCTCTTCTGTGTTCTTTAGATCCAAGAGTTTTGTTTTAATATCTGATAAAAAATCACCGATAGTTGAGAGAGAACTCTTTGACACTTGAACTAAGGAGGTCATGTTCGAATATCTATCAACTGTATCTTTTAATAAGAGATAAGATGTATCAGATGCAGTGATTGTCAAATCTAATTTATCTTTATTTGCCACACTAGCCACAGAATCTGACTTTGCATCAAAATTTAACTGATGAGTTTTAGGATCACTAATAGATTCAAATCTTTTACTTAAATAATTGGCAGCAGTTAAGTTTACTAACTCACTCATCTCTTAATCCATTAGTTGAAAATCTTCCATTTTGTTAGTCGACAGAAAAGAAAAAAAATTTATCTATTTCAACTAATTAATGAATCAAAATATGATTAAAAAAAAAAAAAAATCAGATAGTTGAGAAAGTTAGCTTAAATACAACACTTATTGTGTGATGTATAAGAAAGCTTATTGCTTGATTTGTTGAGAGCAAACCTTGTTTTTTTTTATTTGTGAATTATTTTAATTAAAATAATTGTTTGGCTTTCCAAGCACCCATTTCCCCGAAAATGTAACCTTTCCTGATTTATCAGTCAAAGTACCCTCTCCGTGTTGCTCGCCGTCTTCCCAATCGCCCACATACGTACTTCCATCTATTCCAATATAGGTTCCATAACCATGAGGCTTGTTGTTTAAAAATTCCCCAATATATGTAGATCCATTTGATCTAGTATGAATCCCAAGTCCCGATCTATTGCCTGATACCCATTGACCGACGTATTTATCTCCATCTGGCCAAAAATATGTACCTTGCCCATTTAGTTGCCCATCAAGAAACTCACCAATATATCTTGAACCGTCGGGCCATGATTGCTCTCCATTTTCAATCCCTTTTCCCGTAAAACTATTTTTTTTACTCAAGATTATCTTTCTTTATAAACTTAAATCAATAATGACATGATTTTTGCTTTGAATCATAACTGTTAGCAAATTCGAATTGCGCATTATGAGGTATTAAATTGTCGGTAATTAATACAAATCTCAAGGCCTTGATAACTCAAGACGCCTTAAATATAAACAATAGACATCTATCTACAGCAATGGAGAGACTGTCTACCGGCTACCGGATAAATTCTGCAAAGGATGACGCCGCTGGTTTGGCCATTAGCACTCGAATGGACACCCAAATTCGAGGTCTGAGTATGGCTATAAAAAATGCTCATGATGGGATTTCTGTAATAGGTACTGCTGAAGGTGCTATTGATGAGATAACTAATATACTTCAGCGGATGAGAGAACTCTCAATTCAATCTGCAAATGACACTAACAGCGAAAAAGACCGCAAATATCTTCAAGATGAAATTGATCAATTGGTTCGAGAAATAGACAGAATCACAGAGACTACTCAATTTAACTCAATGAACGTCCTTGATGGAACCTATGATTGTAAAGTTTTCCAAATCGGAGCAAATCAAGGCCAAACTATGAACGTATCAATTGGCAGTATGGCCACGAAAGTCTTGGGAGTAGCAATATCAAATTCTGCCGCTGCGGCAGAATATTGCCCTCCTCCAGACCCTTTACTTACAGGGACAACTGCGCAGGGTACGCCATCCAACCCTACTGTTATTGATTTAGAATTTTTGAACATTTCAGGTTCAGATGCCTATACTTTGACCTTAACAGATGAAATGTCCGGATTAACTGCATCAATAACGTCGCTGAGTGTAAACCTAACAAGCACTCTGAGTAAAAATAGTTTCCGAGATAGCATCAATCTAGCTTTTGCAACTTCTCAAGTCGATACAACTATTACTGGCACAAGTACGATGTCTAGTGCGTCAACATCAACAATTAACTTAACAAGCGCCACATCTTATGACCAAACTAAATTTTCAATCTCGGTCGATGGTGGAGCAAATGTAGAAGTTGACGTTCGATCACAAGTGCTATCTACAGCTGGTATTGATACTACCAGTGTCACTCAAACCACACTAGTTAGCGCAATAGAAACCCAATTACAAAGAATTTTTGATACTAGACTCACCGTGAGTACTGCTGGAGGAGCATTTACAATTACTGATGAAGAAGGAAGAAGACTAAAAGTTACACAAGGTGCTGGTAACGGGTTTTTATTTGGAACTGACCCAGTAAACTATGGTGCAATTATCACTAGGGAAACAACCAGAAATAATTTGTCAGTAGATTGGTCAGCAAACGTTCTTTCCTTGACAAATGCTGCAGGTGGCAAAACAATAATAAGTGACTATCAAGCACTCAATGATAGTCAGATATTTATGGATGTAGTCGATGAAAATCAGGTAGATGGAGTATTTGATCCAATCTTACTTGCTACATCATCAACTACAAATTTACCAACTACTCCTTCCGCAACTTTTACTGGCAAAACCGAGGAAACTCAGATTTCTTTAAGGTTTTCTGATCAGGTAGGTGACGGCTCATCTGCTGAATATGCTTTTAATTTAACTAATGGTCAGGGAGATGTATATGCTCAATTCTCAGGAAGTGGTTTAAATGTATTTAAAACACTTTCAGCAGGTTCAATTCGAGAATCAGTTTTATCAGCATTATCCTCAGGTGTATCAAATCTTGGTATCACCGACTCAAGTATCGATATTTCCGAGTGGGATGTAGCAATGAGTGGAGATCATCTACTCATTAAAAATAAAAAAGGTAGAGCCATAGCAGTTGAGGACTTTAGTAGTTCTGCTGGTTACATGACAGCAACTCCAATAAATGAACCAGGTTCAGCAAAGATTTTGGCTGATAAAAATGCATACTATTCTGAAACTAGGATAGGTTTAAATACTAGTGCATTTGGACTAGATTACTCTGCATCTGGCACTGATCGTTTTAGCTTTACTTTAGACGGGGTCGGCAACTCAGCAAACTTAACTGTAAGCGTTAATGGGTCTGCAACCGGCGGAGGACTTGTAAGCGGAGCAACATTTGCTGCAAGCGTCCAGTCTGCTCTGAGAGCTACTGACATCATGATTAGAGATCCTAATAATGGAAGTGCTATTGCTACAGCAAGTTTAACGTCAATTACAGTTCAATATGACTCTGACACAGCAGAGCTAGTTATAAGAGACCCTGCAGGAAGAGCTATTGGTTTCGGGATGGACTCATCTGCTAATAGTTTATGTAACACTGGTTACATCCTAACAACTGCATTTACAACTGGCCCCCCAAATAAAATGTATACGGTAGATGTAGATTCATCCGTTGCACAAGGAGATGTGTACAATGCAACAACAGTTACCTTAGATTTCAATACTTCTGATATTGCATTTAATCTTCAAGTAAACGGACAATTTCTTGATGGATCCTCCTCAAGTACTGGTTCTGCATTGATAGCCAGCAATATAATTGATTGGAATGCCGAATACCCATTTGGGTCATCGATACTTAAATCAAAATTGGATGAACTTATGACCACGCTAAATTCTGTTCATCCCAGAGATGTCTTTGAATACTCCATTTTCGGAGATCAAATAACACTTTACCAACGTGATGGTGGAGAAATAATTTTAGGAGGATATGTATCCTCCAGCAATAACAGAAAATTAACTGCCGAAGTAACACCAGGCATTGATCAAGGAGAAAAAGTTACGCTAAGTTTTAATGCTCACACTTTAGCTTACGGGGGCACAGCAGAGGGAACAGCGGCTTTATCAACTAATGCAACACTAAATATTGAAGGGGACGACATTTACTCCATGAAAATTTCAAATGGGATAAATAGCTATTCCCTTGAGAGTACGATTGTTGACATAAGCAATTCCCGAAGTGTGGCTAATTTTCTACAAAGTCTCGAAGAATCCCTGTATGGCTCAAACATAAGTGTATCCATGGATCTTGATGGGAATGTTTTATTCACCAGAAATGATGGAGGTATAATCATACTTCAAGAATTTACCTCAGCTGCGGGAAGACAGGGTACTTGGACTCCAAGCCCGGGACAAGGAGACACAATTCCTTTAACAGGAAAAGGGGTGGTTGAGGGAAGTACAACAAATTTGCTTTCAGCTAATACATCTTCGTCAACTGAAACTGCAACAGCTTCCTCGTCATTAACTAGTTACATTCCAATCGGAGACGATGTCAACCTTGCAGTTTCTAATATTTCTATTGCAACGCAACAAGACTCAGAACTAGCACTTGTTGCAATTGACCATGCATTAGATTATGTTCAAGCTGAGAGATCTAACTTAGGAGCAATTCAAAATCGTTTAACCCACACAATAGATAATTTATCAAACATTGTGACTAATACCTCTGCTTCCAGAAGCAAGATAAGAGATGCAGACTACGCTAAAGAAACTGCTGAATTATCTAGAACACAAATTATTCAGCAAGCAGCTACAGCTATTTTGGCCCAAGCTAATCAATCTCCTCAATCGGTTCTTCAATTACTTCAGTAGATTTCTACTTCGTAATTGGTCAAGTTAGATTTTTTTTTAAAACATTGATCAAGTCATCTTTTTTAATAGGTATATTACCTAATCTTGAAACCTGAATTGCAGCGGCAACATTACCAAGGTATGATGCTTCCCATATTGTCGCTCCAAGTTTAATACTTAAAGCAACTGTGGCAAGAAGTGCATCACCTGCACCTGCAGTGTCAACCGGGTTTGAGTTAAAAGCCATCAAGGAATCAGTTTTATAGTTAGGATTATTAGCTAAAGCAACCAAGCCTTCAGCACCAAGTTTCACAATAAGGTTTTTAGCTTCAGACTTTTCAACCAAGCAATTACTAATTTGTTGAATGCCTGACTTAAAATCATTAGTTGCTAATCGCACTTCCCTTTCAGTAGCAGAAATCAACTTAGAACCTTTGAATCTAGAAACATCGCTCATTTGAGAAGAGGCCTGACTGTCAGCAACATACGGTATTTTTTCTTTTTTACAGTACTGACTGATACTATCTACTAAATTTTGAGGTAAGCACCCATAATTAAAATCTGAAAAAATAACCAAATCAACCTGTTTGATATTGAATAAAAATTTATGGACAAACTCTACACACTCTTTTTCTTCCAAATCGTGCGACTTTAAATTATTAACTCTCAGCAAAGTTTTTGAACCAGATCTATATCTTTGCTTTAGAGTTGTTGGTCGAGTACTGTCAGTTATAAAATGATGTTGAACACCATAATTTTCAAGTGATACTTTTGCCGCTTCGCCTGTAGCATCATCTCCAACAACAGTAATGTAAGTGGATTTTGCTCCAAGACCTGCGACATGTGCAGAAACTATACCGGCACCACCAACAAAGCGAGCTGTATCAATTGGTGACACAACAATAGTAGGATCCTCTTGAGACATCCCAAGAGCCTCACAATAAACATATTCATCTATTATTAAATCACCCACAATAACAACGTTAAGGGATGAAAATAAATTAACTAATTCAGTTAGACGATTTTGTGAAATTGAATGTCTATTTAAAAAAAATGAATCTTTTTTAAAATTTTTAAACTCCGAAGATCCTAGTAATTCTTTTCTAATAAGATCCCTTGATGAAAATTTAGCTTCATCTGCACTAAAAATAAGTCTTCCGCCATATTCTTCGATTATTGCCTTCTCTGAGTTTGTCATGTGAGAAAACTCTCGACCTTTTACGACAATGCTGGGCTCTAATTTTTCGATAATTGAGTTAAGTGAATCATTTGGAAATACTATGACTTCGTCAATTGCTTCTAATTGATTTATGCTTGACACTCTATCTTTTTCACTAACAAAAACTTCAGAATAATCATCGTTAAATAATCCAACAATTAAAATATCACCACATGTCTTTGCAAAATTTATAAGTCTTAGATGACCAGGATGAATAAAATTAAATTTTCCAGATATAAAAACAATTTTTTTATTTTCATACTCCATTAATAGTTTGTTAATTTTTTTCTCAAGAGCATTAGATAATTTATTTTCCACTATGCATTAAATCCTAAAAAATGTTGTACCATGGTTTGGTGTCTAGACTAATAAATGTACTCTTACTTGCTGCTGGGGAAGGCACGCGGCTTCGACCAATCACTGAAAACACTCCTAAATGCCTTGTCAAAATTGGAGGAAGACCTCTCCTAGAATATTGGCTAGATATTTTGAATGATTCATCAATCGTAGACAAAATTTACATTAACGTATGTTACTTGTCCGAGCAAGTGATTGATTATGTAAAAAAACATAAATTATGTAGCAAAATAATTTTAATAAAAGAAGAAACGTTAATTGGTACCGGTGGAACTCTAATAAATTTGTTAAAAAAATTACAGGATCAAAAACCTATTTTTTTTGCTCACGCTGACAATTTTACCAAATTTAAAATAAAGGAATTCTATCAAGCCCACCTTGAACGCCCTGATGAATGCGGTATTACGATGATGACATTTATAACGGATGCACCTGAAAGTTGTGGCATTGTCACAGTCAATGAGGACGGGGTGGTCACAGATTTTAACGAGAAGGTTAGCGGTAACTTCGGAAATTTAGCAAACGGCGCGATCTTTTTGATTGACCCAAAATATCAAGTACAAATCAGAAATTTAAAAAATATTAAAGATTTCAGTGCCGAAGTAATACCCATGTTTCTGAATAAAATTTATACATACAAAAATGAATTCTTCTTGCTGGATATTGGAACACCAGATCGACTTTTAAAAGCAAGAGAATTGATAAATCTAAAAAATATTCAACAATGATAATTGAAAAAAAAATAAATGCTATTTCACTGGATCTTGGAGAATCTCCTATTTGGGTGAACAGTACACAAAAATTTTATTTTGTTGACATCAAAAATCCCAAAATATATTCATTTGAGCCGTGTGAACAAAAATTAGTTGTCTTTGATATGCCTTTTTTAGCTAGTTGTATTGTAAATATAGGTACAGATAAATTTTTAATAGCTAGCGAAAACAAAATTTATGAAGCTACCAATGAGTTTAAACAATTACGCGAAAAATGTTCTGTGAATTCTAATATTGTTGGAAAACGCTTTAACGATGGAGCATATGACAGTAATGGCTATTTGTGGATTTCAGGTATAGCAAGTGATGATAAAAATTTATCATCAATTTTTAAAATATCACTAAAAAATGATGTTACAGTTTTTGAAAAAAACAATGTACAACTTGGGAATGGTATTGATTGGAGTCACGACAAAAAAAAAATGTTTTTTAACGATAGTAAAGCCAAAATAATGTATAGATACGACTTTGACAAAAAATTTCAGATGATTTCAAATAAAAAAAAATTTTTTGATTTTAATAACTTTAATGGAGAACCTGATGGTCTAACTATAGACAGTTTTGAAAATATTTGGGTTCCAATTTGGAACGATGGAATCATTACCAAAATCTCTCAAGAAGGAAAACTTTTAAACTACTATAATTTCCCAACACAGAGACCTACATCAGTTGCATTTTCTAATGATAATAAGAGAACTATGTTGATAACAACAGCAAAGCTAGATAAAGAAAATTCAATAAAGACAGATGACGGATGTGTATTCATTGCCAGATATGAGTAGCTCTGTGGAAAATAATTTATATGCTGACAACCCAAAAACTGAACTGGTAATCATTGGGCTTGGTAAAATTGGTTCTAATTTAGTGAAAAATTTAATCAAAAACACCTCTTATAAAATAAACATTTACGACAGTAATAAAAATAAAACTGAGGAAGTTTTTAATTTAATAAATAACAAAAAAAGATTAAAGGCTCCCTCTAAAATTGATGAAATTTTTAATTCCAAAACTACAAAAAAAATTATTTTTATTCTAGTCCCATCTGGTAAAAAATCCATAAGCCTGCACCGAAAGATTAAAAAATTAGTTGATTTTCAAGATGTAACCTTGAATTGTTGTAACGAAAACTACAAAGATTCAAATCTTTTGGCTTTAGAGTTTAAGAAATCTAAAAGGGATTACTTAAGTGTCGGAATCTCTGGAGGTACTTATGGTGCAAGAAATGGGTTAGCCATTATGGTTGGTGGGCCAAGAAAAGCATATCAAAACCTTTTGCCAATTTTTAAGAAGATTGCAGCAACAAAATATTCTGTAAATTATTTTGGTGAAATGGGAGTAGGTCACTTGGTTAAAGTATTACATAACTATTTAGAGTATGCCGAAATGCAGTTGTTAGTCGAAAAAATTATTTTTTTAAGATTATGTGTTCAAATGAATTGGAAACAAATACACAATTTATTAGTACAAAATAGCAAAACAATTTCACAATCCTATTTACTTCAATTAACAGTTGGCATTATAAAGCGTATATCAGACGACCCAGAATTTTATAAGAATTTATTGCCGTTCGTTACTCATAATAATACTGGATTATGGGGCTTGACTGAATCTATTGAGTCAGAATCATTCGTTCCCACTTTACAATCAGGAGTTATGAACAGGGTTTGGTTAAAAAACATGAAAGCTTTGTTCAATAACAAAAAAAACCCCTCGAATTCTTCGGTAAATCCAAATGTAAATTTTTATTTAAAAACAATCAACCAAACCTACTATTTTTCAAGGCTTGCTCTTATGATGCAGTTTACCGATTTAGTTGACGACGTGAATAAAAAAAATAAGATAAGTATTGATTTGAATTTATTGGAAGAGAACTGGCGCTCAGGAGCCATCGTATCTTCAAAATTAATTTCAAAACTTTCGACTATTAATATAGCCAAAACTAAACTTTGTGATCAAAGACAAACTCTTAGGCAAATTTATAAAACCTTTACTAATACTTTCAACTTATCTAATAAATGTGCTTGTCCTTTAGTATGCACATATTCAAGTTATATCTATTTGACATACAGTTCGACTAGAGATACAAATAGTANAATTTTGGCATTGCAAAGAAATCAATTTGGAGAACACCCTTTACCATTAGGAAAATATGCGTCAACAGGTAAGCAATAATCTCAGAATAATATTAATAGGAGTGAGTGGTTCAGGAAAAACCACAATAGGGAAATTGTTTTCAAAGTACTTTAAATTTAAATTTATAGAAGGCGATAATTATCATCCCATGTCTTCTAAAATAAAAATGCAAAAAGGAGTGCCTCTGAATCGAANTGATAGAGTAATTTGGCACATCAAAATTCAAAAAAAACTTGACTTACATAGAAGTTGGGTCCTTTCTTGCTCGGCACTTGGAAAATGGCAAAGAAAGATACTTTTTAAAAAAAATAAAAGTCTCTTTTTTATTCACTGTAAATGTGATGAAACAATTTTAGCCAAAAGGCTTGGTATGAGGACAGGACACTTTTTTCCGGCTAGTCTTTTAAGTAGTCAGTTATGTTCATTTGAAAACCCAAGAGACATACCCGTGCTAAAAACGTCTTTATCGAAGTCTCAATGTCTTAGGAAAATTTTTTTGATCACAGAAAATCAAANCCAATCCTTTTCAAACTATAGGAGTGATTTGTCTAGGTTGTAAGAAATGGTGGGTAAACATGGTAATTGCACATGAATCCGCAGGGGCTAGATTTTTTATGTGAGGTATCTGACTAACGGAGAAAAATTTATATGATTTCCCTTCTTTCAAAACAATTTTTGATTTGTCCTCCTTCGAGAAAAAAACAGAAAAAAAACTTCTACTTTTTATTTCATCACCGTAAATAAAGGAATTCAATTCCAATTTTAAAAAAAAATCTACTTTTTTTGGAAGAATAAGTAACTCCTCAAAAACTTCTCGTTTAACTGCTTCTTCAAGAGATTCATTTTTCGTCGCTGTTCCACCAAACAGCCCCCACAAACCTGGGCAGTTTATTTCCAGCTTATCATCTCTTTCTTGCAAGCATATTTTTTTTTCGTCATCGAAAATCAAAGCACCAACACATTCCACTATTCTCTTACTCATCATAAATTTAAAAAAATTAATTAGTAATTTCTATTCGTCGTATTTTTTATCATTCGAAATCCCTTTACTAACTCCCTGACACCTTGCTCAAGCGTTACTGAAGTTTTAAAACCAGTTGATTCAATTTTTTTATTTGAGACAATATAATTCCTTTGATCCGGATCGGAACCAACTTTGGCATCTAATATTTCTAAATTTGGAACCTCTTCTTTAATTTTTCTACACAGGTCTAATTTAGAAATATTTGCAGAAGACAAGCCTACGTTGTAAATATTTTCTTTCATAGACTTAAAATGTACAACACAATGATGAAAAACCCTCGAAATATCCCTGACATGAATGTANTTTCGTTTGAATTGGCTTTCAAATAAAACAATGAATCCGTCATATACAGCTCTGAAAGTAAAGTCATTTACCAATAAATCAAGTCTCATTCTCGGGGACATTCCAAATACAGTGGCCAACCTTAAACTTATTGTGTTTTCGTGTTCCATTAATTCTTGCTCTACAATAACCTTGTCAGAAGCGTATTTAGAAATCGGTTTTAATTCAGACTCTTCGGTGCAAAAATTATCCTTGTTGCCAGAGCCATAAGCACTATTTGTAGTTGGCATGATAACTACTTGTTCTTTAGATAAATTTTGTAACATTAATAGAACGGACTGTTTGTTGATTGAATCTGCTCCATAAGGATCAGCTTTGCAAAGAGGAGCGCCAACCAAAGCTGCCAAAGGGAAAATGATATCATTTTTTTTTAGTAGACTTTTAACTAGAGATTCATCACGAACATCTCCCCTGTAAACTTCAAAATTGTCAAAGATTGCACAGTGATTGAGCCCAGATTGTCCATACATAAAGTTGTCTAACACAGTCACTTTGTATCCAGAATTCAAGAGATCAGGAATAAGTATTGATCCTATATAACCTGCACCGCCAGTGACTAAAATATTTTTCATTTTTATTCTTTATAAGTTGTTCAAAACAGAGCAAATACTATCTATCTCAGCCCTAGCAAGAGAGGGAAAGTTACCAATATAAAACCCGTAAAAGTGAACATGTTCAACCACTGGAAAATTCTTGTGATAATTTTTTGGAACATAATTTTTAAGATAAGGCTGTCGTAATTGATTACCACCACCTGCACTCCCCCTTCTAAACTCGATACCTTCCCNTTTCATATTAGTAATTAAGACGTCAACTTTTTCCTTGTAGTCATCTGAGAGAAAAATATTAAATGCATAATTACTTATTCCCTCTAACTTGAAATCTGTAAAGTAAATTTTTTTATCTAGTTGAGATAAAAAATATAAGAAATTTTTATTCCTTTTCTCAATAAAGCCATCTAATTTTTTAAGTTGGTTAATGCCAAGTACTGCTCCTATTTCTGTATTACGCATATTATAAGCTGGGTACATAAAAATAAATTCAGGGTTTAATTCAGGGTTATTTGAAATTACTGCTGATTTAGTTTCTACATCATCCATTTCCCTTAACATTCCATGTGAACGCATTAATCTGCAAAAATTATAAACTTCTTTATCATTGGTACAAATCATTCCACCTTCAATTGTGCTCATATGATGCGCATAATAAAAAGAAAAATTCGAAATCCAACCAAATGATCCAAGTTTTTTACCCTCATGCTTTGCACCGTGCGATTCGCACACGTCTTCAATCAGATAAATATTTTTACCTGAGATTTCCTTCAGCAATAGATTACTAAGTCCGTTAAAACCTTGGATATGAGTTAAAAAAATAGCTCTGGTTTTTGANTTAATATTTTCAATGATTTTCTTATCATTCATGGCTAGTGTATTTAATTCAATATCAACAAAAACCGGTTCGAAGTTATATTGAATCAATGAAGCAATATCAGAAACCCATGTAAGAGGCGGNACAATAANCTGNCCTCCTTCTGGGAATTTATTTTTTAGGCAAGCGATGGAGATTAGATTTGCAGATGAGCCAGAATTTAAGAAAACGCTGTATTCTACACCTAGCCATTCAGACCAGAGTTGTTCAAATTCTTTGACCTTTTCACCTTGAGTGAGCCTTGGGTCCTCATTTTTTAGATATGATATTAGTGTATCAAGATCATCACGAGATATATTGTTTCTCATCAATGGGTAACGCATTTACTTTTCCGTCTCGTTTTGCAAAGAGAAACTATCACATAAATTCATATTTTTTTCTCCAAAAATTTAAAAGATGCTCAAGACTATCATTAAAATCATAAACTNTTTCCCATCCGGTTTTTTTAATAAACTTATCAGCATTAGGAATTTGAAGTGTTACGTCCTTTGCCCTAAATAATTTGGGATCAGACTCAGTTGGAATTTTAACCTTAGCATTTTTAATCATAATTTTGAGAACATCTTCAACAGAAATAGTTTTTGTCCCTCCTATATTATAAACCTCACCGGGTTCACACATAACAGAGGCTAGCCAGTAAGCTTTCATAGCGTCTCTAACATCAACCATTGTTCTTATAGATTTAAGATTCCCATGTTTTAAAACCGCTCTATCTCGATTTTCAATTTCAATTATCTGTTTTGCAAAAGACGTAGAAAAAAGATCAGATCTTCTTGGATTAAAATAGGTAAACATTCTTGTTCTAATAATTTGTAATCCGAAGCTTTTAAAATAAGCGTATGCAAGATGATCCTGAGCAGTCTTTGAAACTGCATAGGGGCTTACAGGGCGAAGTGGGCAATCTTCATTNATAGGGACATCTTCTGGTCTAACATCACCGTAGACTTCAGATGTGCTGCAATGCTGAACGATAGCCTTTGGGCAGGAAATTCTTATTGCCTCAAATAAATTTGCAGTTCCCATAATATTGTTATTTAAAATTGAAATGGGAGTATCAAAACTGGCTCGGACATTTGCATTAGAAGCAAGATGAAAAATAATATCAGGTTGTACTTTCTGTAAAATCCTGACTAATGAACTAAGATCAAGCAAATCACATTCATGTTGAATAATTTGATCTGATATTCCACTTAAGTTGTTTAAACTAGTGGTGCTATGCCAACGAACGAGGCCATGGACTTGATCAAGCTTAATTTCCTCAAGTAGAAACTCTGCAAGGTAACTGCCACCTGACCCAGCGGCTCCTGTTATTAAGGCACTTTTGGGAGAAATCATATTNAATTTTAAATCATAAAGTAAAAGAAAATTTTAATAAACTATCCAGCAAGTTTTATAGCNGTCTTCATCCACACAGCCATATTATCGTAATGTGGACTTGAAACAATATTACCGGAAACGACTACAGGATCTCTGGAGTAAGTAGCACCCGAATTCGCAATATCATCTTCGATACTATAATAACCAGAGATTTTACGGCCTTTTGTAATTTGAGCTGAAATCATCAACTGTGCACCATGACAAGTGGAAGCTATTATTTTATCCTTTTCACACCATTCNTTGATAAAAGAAATGACCTGTTTTTCTTGACGTAGTTTCTCCAGTGCTTTTACCCCNCCAGGAATAACTAATAATGANCAACTTTCAAATAAACTTTGTCTNACTGAATCTTNGTTTAATTCTTCTAGCAGTCTATTACTTGGAACATGACACCCTAAAATTCCATGAATACGTCCAAGTTTATTNGAAAACAGATAAACATTACCATCATCTCCAATTTCTTCCATTAATCTATAATATGGGTAAACAACTTCTTGATCTTGAAATCCCTCATAAGTCAGTATTATTGAGTCCATAATTTCTCCTTTAATCTATTTTATTTAGCACATTATCAACCTTTTTAATTAGACCCATCCAAGTTGTAATGTTTTTTGCGTCAATAGCAAGTACATTCTGTTTAAGCTCCAGATCACTCAAAACAGACTCTGAATCATCTATAAAAATATAAAATATGTCGTCACTCAAAAAATTTATTTTTCTGGCCGTTTTGTAAAGCAATTTGTTATCACCTTGGAAAAAATTAAGCAAGCCGAATTTCTTTAGTAACAAATATGAAGGTTGAAACTCCATAGGTAGATTTAACCTTGCTCCAACACTCAAAAAAGAAATTTCAATTCCTCTTGAATTGACTTCAGACACAAAGTAACCAACATCTGACCTCAGTTGACAAAAATTTCCAACATCATCAACAACATTACCAGAACTTTCTAATTTAAATGGTGGTACAAGTTGTTTTGCCCATATTTCATTTTTATGCTTATCAAAACAATTCCATATCGTTTTATCAAGATCAAAAATCACCTTTTTATTTTTGTAAGGTTTCATTTTTTATGCTTTTCTAATATACAAAGAAATAAAATCTTTGCTTGGTGAAAACTTTTCCGCTAGCATTTTATAAATTTTAAGTGTCAATACATCACCTGGCCCAACTACCATTGACTCTTCATCTTCATGAATGAGTCCGCCTTCGAGCGGAACTATTAGATTATTTTCCTTATCATCAACAAAATCAAAATTACTGGAATTGGTTATCAAAAACTCTAAACCAAAATGTTTTTGAGGTTTTTTAAGACACTTCTGAAGATCAATAAATGTTTCTGAATTTTCAAACTGTTTTCTTTCAGATTCGTAAGCCGATGAAGTTCTACCGTGCATGTCAGTCCACCTAACTAAGTCCTCCTTATTAACAGGCGATTCAATTTCCAAAATAATTGCTCCATTTTCTGAAACAGCTGTACTCTTGTGAAAACGTCGTTGAAAAATATTAATCTTTTGGAGCTGGGAAAGATTAAATTTACCATTCAACAACTCTACAGATACCTCACCGTCTAAAACTATTAGTCCAGTATTTTTATTACAATGGCAATGAAAAGAAGTTGATTTGTTGTGATTTAACTCGAGTGCCCAAATAGAAGTAGCATTACCTTTCCAACACAAATACTCTCTCCCCCATGGTTTTGGAACAAATTCCACTTATCTGGCTCCATTCACTGATAATGTAATACCAGAAACATAGCTGGAATCACTAGACAATAAAAACTGCACAACTTTTGAAACCTCATCTAAACTAGCCGGCCGACCAAATGGTAATGAAGAGGATAAATTTTTCTTTTCAACTTCTGACATATTTGAAAGATGCTCTGACTCCATGATTGAGGGACTAACAATATTAATTCTCTGGTTATAAATTGCAATTTCCTTTGAAAAGGCTTTTACAAAGCAGTGCAATGCGGCTTTGACTGAAGCGTAACTGGCTATACGATTACCGCCATAAATAGCCGCCTCAGAACCAAAAATTACACAGGAGTTAACTTTGTCTTTAAAAACATTAAAAAAATTATTTACCATTAAAAGACAATTAGTAAGATTAACTGAAATCATTTTTTGTATTTCATCAGTAGAACAATTAACAAAAGGTTTTCTCCCAATTTGATAACTTGCCAGGTATATTAAATTAATCTCTGAGGAGTTATGAGAAACCAATGGTAAATGTTTATCAAACTTAAAAATTTCTTCTGATAAATTCATTTCGATATAGGTAATTCCCTTTAACTCAGCAGATTTTTTTCTTCCAATACAGATGACTTGATAATTTTTTTTTAACAGGTCAACCGATAATTGTTTTCCAATTTGACAACCAGAGCCAATTATAAAAACAGTTTTGGTAAAATTATTCAAATCGCTAAATTCTCATTAAACCTGTTGTTAAAAACTTCTATTTCTTTGATTAACTCAGTTGAAAAACTTTCAACCTCAA
>NHCU01000018.1 GCA_002167365.1 Betaproteobacteria bacterium TMED41
AATAGACTAGGTGCTATTCAGATTGACTCAATTGCAAAAGACAAATTTTTAAAACCATCAATTTCATGTACTAGTTCATTCTTATTTTCAAAATTCTCAGTGCTAATAAAAGAAACGCTGACTGGGGGATTTGTGAGTTCCGATATTTTTAATTTATCAATTGAATCAATCTGAATAGCACCTAGTCTATTTTTTAAAACTGCCTCAATGGCAATTTCCCAATGAGTGTTAACTTTCAGAAGTGAAACGAGTGAAGGAAGTGATGATAGTTTGTGTTTTGAAAGCCAACTTTCCAAACTATCCAAATCAAGCATTTTCTTTTGAATTGAAATAAGTCCGGAATATTCAGCACTTAATGTAACAAACTCCTTATCTATTTTTATATAATCGTTATTTATTTCTTGGAAATTTAATTTGCGGCCTTCTTTTTTAGCTTGAAGCTCTATTACCTTTTCTTTTGCATTCTCAGCATCAGAAGTTCTATCTTCACTCAATTTATTGAGTGCATTTATTTCAACATCTGAGACAGTTTCCATTTCATTTAACTCTGTTGTCAGGTCGCTTATTTTTGAGTTTTGTTTTTTTTGTGCATCCAGTAAATTTCTAATTTGTAATTCGTAATTTAGTTTTTCAGACTCTAAGACTGCAAATTTTGCTCTTTCCTCGCTGCATATTAATTGAATATCATTGAGTAAGTTTTCAATTGGAGAGATTTTGTTTTTGAATTCGTTTAAGGATAAAGTTTTTTTGGAAATTAAATTGTCGGAAATCGTTAATTTTTCATCATGCTTCAAAAGATTCTGATTTTCTAGTTCTATTGATGATTCAACATTATTGATCATTAAAGTCGAATTATTTGAAATTTCCTTAGCATGTAAAATTTTTTCGTTTATTAATTTATTTTCATTTTCATGAGTGGAAATTTTATTGTTAATCTCAAAATAACTCTGATTATTTTCATCTAAATTTTTTTGTAAAATATTTCCTTTCTCTCTGTTTGAAGCAAGCTCAAGTTCTATAGTTTTAATTGCAAGAGACAACCTGTCACATTCTAGTTTTTCACTTTCAAGTTCTTTCTCACATAATGCTATTGAATGAGCTAAGGACTTTTTCTTCTTCCATAGCAAAAAAAGCTTAAGATTCTTTTTTGACTCATTTTTTTCTTGAAACACTGCTGCAATTTTGGCTTGTTTTTCTAAGCTTTTGATCCGCTCCTCTAATTCAAGAACCAAATCTGAAACACGATTCATGCTTTCTCGACCATCAGATAATCTCGACTCCGTTTCCTTTCTTCTTTGTCTGTACTTGGAAACACCAGATGCCTCCTCAAGAAAAACTCTCAGCTCTTCTGGTTTTGCGTCCACAATTTTTCCAATCATCCCTTGTCCGATAATTGCATATGATTTGGGACCAAGTCCAGTTCCAAGAAATAAATCTAAAATATCTTTTCTTCTGACATTTCGATCGTTGATAAAACTGTTTGCTTGTCCATCACTGGTTACTGTTTTTTTTACTGAAATTTCAGAATATTCACCCCAAGGTCCTGAAACTTTTCCGTTTGGATTATCAAAAAATAGCTCGACACTTGCCCTGCCAGCTTTGTGTCGGGAAGAGGAACCGCTAAAAATTACATCTTGCAATGACTCACCACGAAGTTCAGTTGCTCTTGACTCGCCCAAGACCCACCTAATTGCATCAATTATGTTTGATTTACCACAGCCGTTGGGCCCAACAATCCCTGTTCGCCTGTTGGAGAAATTTATTTCTGTTTTTTCAACAAATGATTTGAAGCCGGAAAGCTTGATTTTAGTTAATTGCAAGGTTTGGTAAACACCTAATTTTTATTAATTCATAAAATTCTAATTACCGATATGCTAACATCGAATTATATAATATTAGGTTAATTAAAATAACCTTTAAAAATTAAATTATTCAACCTAACACCCACCCTTAAATGCCTTTAACTCCCACAACAAGCATACAAACATTTGAAAATCCTAATAAAGATAGAGATTACATCGTAAGATTTGAAACTCAAGAGTTTACATGCCTTTGCCCTCTTACTAAACAACCTGATTTTGCTCATATTTTCATCAATTATATTCCCGATGAGTTAAATATTGAACTTAAATCACTCAAAACTTATCTATGGTCTTTTCGAGATAAAGGCGCCTTTCATGAAGCAATCACTAATCAAATTCTTGATGAATTAGCAAATTCAACTAATCCCAGAATTATCAAAATTAGGGCCAAATGGTTTGTCAGAGGTGGAATATACACAACAATTGAAGCAGAAAAAACAAACAAAACATGGATTCCATCAGACCCGCAAATATTAAATAGAATTTGATAATCCAATAAATAGGAGTTTTATAACATATATGAGTAACAATCTTGAACCTAATAAGCTTGAACAAATTATCAATGTAGCATGGGATAACAATGACAACTCTTTTGATTCACAAAGTGCTGTTAATGATGTAATAACTCACCTTGATCGAGGAACACTCCGAGTAGCAGAAAAAAATGATAACTACTGGAAAGTTAATCAGTGGGTCAAAAAAGCAGTTCTTTTAAGTTTCAAATATACCAAAAACTCTATAATTTCGGGTCAGGATATTAAGTATTACGACAAAGTTCCTTTAAAATTCTCTGGATACAATGAAGACGAGTTTAAAAATCTCAAAATACGAGTAGTTCCAGGGGCAAGTGTTCGACGGGGTAGTCATATAGCCGAAAATACAGTTCTGATGCCCTCTTTCGTTAATATCGGTGCATATGTTGATTCCGGGACCATGGTAGACACATGGGCAACCGTTGGCTCTTGTGCTCAAATTGGGAAAAATGTTCATTTGTCTGGAGGCGTTGGTATTGGGGGTGTTCTTGAACCACTTCAAGCAAATCCGACAATAATAGAAGATAACTGTTTTATCGGTGCTAGGTCAGAGATTGTTGAAGGTGTAATAGTTGAAAAAAACAGCGTTATTTCAATGGGGGTATTTATAGGCAAATCTACAAAAATTTACAATAGAAATACTGAAGAAGTTACATACGGGCTAGTGCCCGCAGGGAGCGTAGTTGTTGCAGGAAGTCTCCCCTCATCAAAAGGAAAAGTTAACCTAAATTGTGCTGTTATTGTTAAACAAGTTGATGAACAAACTAGAAAAAAAACAGCGATTAATGACTTGCTTCGTGAGGATTAGATTTTAAGCTTAATGATGAAGATCAGCCTGTTTGGAATAAAAACATGCGATAACGTCAGATTCGCTAGGAAGTGGCTCGAAACAAATAACATTGAGTATGTATATGTTGATCTCAAAACAGTCGAAATTGAGGAAATAGGTGTTGACGAGTGGCTCAAAAAAATAAGTTGGAACAAACTAATAAATAAAAAAAGCTTAACTTGGAAATCACTTTCAAACGACGTCAAAACATGCGTGGTCGATAATGATTCTGCAAAAAAAATAATAATCGAATACCCATTAATCATAAAAAGACCGATCACCGTTTTTGATCAATTGATTTATGTGGGATTTTCAGAGAAAAAGTACGAAGAACTTTTTAAGCAAAAAAAAAATTGAAAAGGGACATTAATAATTTACTGGAGACTGGTTGGTTTTTTTCTTATTTTTTCTATAGGCAAAGTCAGGATGTCGATACCCTCTTCTTTTAGAGCTTTTGACTCTTCGTGAGTAGCGGTTCCATGAATTGATCTCATTTCCGACTCATTTCGATGAATTTTTCTAGCTTCTTCTGCAAAACGACTTCCAACATTTTCAGAATCCTTTAAAATTTCCTTGGCCACTTCAACTATTTTCTTTTGCACTTCATCGCTAATACTATTATGATTATTTTTAGTGACTTTATTTTTGTTGGACTGAATATGTGCTGCTGAAGGCAATCTGTTTATTATAGTACTGTCACATATTGGACAACTAGACAATCCCTTGCTGTTTTGAGAAATAAAATCTTCCTCGGAGCGAAACCATCCTTCAAATGAGTGGCCCTCGCCACACTGCAAATTAAAAACTTTCATAATGCCGCCGCCAAAAAAAAAATTACAAAAAAACCAAATATCTATTGAAGACTATTTAAATCATGAGAATAACACATTCGAATTGATTGACGTAAGATCGCCATCGGAATATTTAATTGATCACATACCTGGAGCTCTAAATGTTCCAGCATTAACAGATATTGAAAGATCAAAAGTAGGAGAACTTTACAACTTGAACACTTTTCAGGCAAAACGGACTGGGGCAGCGCTAGTTTGCGCAAATATAGCTAAAAACCTTGAAAATATTTGGAAAGATAAACCAAAATCTTGGTCGCCTGTTCTATATTGCTGGCGTGGCGGTGATAGAAGCAAGTCAGTTGCTCATGTTTTGGAAAAAGTTGGATGGAGGCCTTTAGTAATTGCCGGTGGATACAAGTCCTATCGAAAATATGTCATACATAAAATACCTGAGTGTGTAAAAAATTTATCATTAGTTGTAGTTTGTGGGTTAACAGGTTCCGGAAAAACGAAGTTCTTGAATTATCTTCAAACTAAAAAAAAACAAGTTCTAGATTTAGAAAATCTAGCTTGTCACAGAGGTTCGCTACTTGGAAGTATTCCATCAATCAACCAACCAACACAAAAAAAATTTGACAGTTTATTACTGCATGAACTTAAGAAATTCGAAAAAAATACAGCAGTATATGTTGAATCAGAAAGCAAAAAAATAGGGGATATACAAGTTCCTGAATCGTTGATTAAACTTATGAGAAAATCAAATTGTTTATGGATTGAGACCAGTGATTATGAGAGAGTAAAGCTGTTATGTGAAGAATATAGTCATTTCATAAAAAATGATTGTGAATTAAAAATTATCCTAACCCAATTAAAGAAGATAAATCAGTTAAGTATTGACTTCAGTTTTGAAAATCTTAAGAAAAAAGAAAATTTGAATAAACTAGTCATGGATCTTCTTGCTAAACACTATGACCCAGCATATAAAAAATCTATGAAAAAAAATTACTCCAAACTGTCAGAGGCAAAAATAATATATACAAAAGATAGTAAGCCTTTAAATTATTCGGAACTAACCGAAGAAGGTGAAACTAGGCGTTCAGAATAGCGCTCCACATCCATACCCAGCTGAGTTTGATTTAGCCAACTACTGTATGAAACCTGAGAATCAACATTTTCTAAATTCGAGTACATTTTTGGAAGACTATCAGTAACGGATGAGGAAGAAGGTTTTGGAATATATGAAGTTTCTAGAAAAATCACTAGAGAACCATTTCCACCAAGATCAAGTTTTTTCATTTCCCTGACTGCAAAATCATGATCAAAAATTTCATCTGTTTTTCCAGTTAGAGCATTTTTATATTTACCAAGATTTGCGCTCGGGTCCAAACGATTTATTGTCATAGTCTCAGACAGTTCAGCAAGAAGGTTGTTTCTCTCTTGCTCATCTGCAGATGAGTATAATTTAATCCATTCACCAGCGGCTTCATTTGCGGCGGCAGCCATTTTTTTTAATTTCAAATCAGAGCCTATCTGGGGCTTAACTACCTGAAAAGGGATCGGTTTAGATTCGTATTTTTTTATAATTCTTGCAGAAATATTCAACTTAGGGTTAATTTCAAGCAAATCTGTATTTTTACCTTCTTCGATAACTTCAGCATTTCGTAACGCAGTTCTAAATTTTGGACTATTCAAAGCATCTAATTCTTTATCTTTAAGTGAAGAATCAACAAGTAATTGGCCGAAGCGAAAACCATTAACATTACGAAGTTTTAAATTAAATGAATCGGCAGTAGGGTTCAAGCTCTCACTCTCTTCGTAAACGGAATTTGCAATTTCTTCCAATTGATCAGATTCCTCAACGATGATGAATTCTAAATCGTAACGAGCAGGAACCTGAAACATATTTTTATTGAGGTTATAAAAATTTTCAATATCTTCGTCAGTTATTGATCCATCATTTTCATAACTTAAAGAGGAAAAAAACTTGACTCTTATTAAACGATCTTCATTTTCTGCCTGTGCCATCCTTCGTGCCACTGATCTGGGGACGAATGCAGTTCCAGATATTGCAGATGGTATAGTTCTCAGGGCCAAATCACTCCTAACACCAGATTCGAACAAATCAGCCCTTGTACCTCTTTGTTCAAGTAAATTCTGTGCTTTTTTTAAGTCAAATATTCCATCTGTTTGAAATTGAGGTATTGAACTAATGACTGATTTAACCGCTTCATCTGAAACATGAATACTCAAATCTTGGGTTACAACTTTTATAATTTCACGATTAATCATATCATCTAAAGTTACTTCTCTGGCAGATTGAGAGTTAAAGACCTCTTCAGGCAAGTCCTGACCAATCCGCTGTTTAAATTCGTCAATAAGCTGTTGATGTGCAACTTCCCACTCTCTTTGAAAGATATCTTTTCCATTTACGGTTGCTACTATGATTCCAGTTGCAGGATTTATCCTATCCCATGCGCCTACAACAACAAAAGGAGGAACCACTAACAACAAAAGCAAAACCAGCAGTAATTTTTTTCTCTCTCTTATAAGTTCAAACATATACCAACACCACAAAATTTAAATATTTTTTAAATTATGAAACTTAATAAAATAAATTAAAGAAACTATAAATTTGCTCATTAAGTTTTCACAAACAGTCTACAAGTTTAATTCTATTTAAATCTAAACTCAACTTAAAGGTACTCAATAGTTTCGAAATTTTGAATAAATTTTTTTTAGAAAACCTATTTGATTTATGAAGAGAAAAAAACATCAAGTCAATGCCAATAAAGTAATTACTCATGAATTTTAGAAAGTAAAAAAAACTTTTAATAAAGCAAAAGTTCATTTTGACCAATAAATTTATTTATCTCTTTATCAAAAATTACATCATCTTTTTTTAAATCCCTGATCAAATAAAGTCCTTGAATAGATTTAACTCGGCTTAAAGCAACATACGCCATGCCATGAGAGAATGCCCCCATATCAAAATCTACCGCTGCTTTTTCAAACGTTTGTCCTTGACACTTATGAATAGTAGCTGCCCAGGCCAATTTTATGGGGAATTGTCGAAATGTTCCTACCACTATTGGCTCATATTCATCTCCGACTAATTGATAATCCCATTTCTCCCATACTTCCTCGTCAATAACATGTAGTTTATTCGCAATTTTAACAATAATCTTACTATCTTGTATTTTATGAACAAATCCAATTGTCCCATTCACCCAGCGGCCATTACGATCATTTTTTATCATCATCACTTGTGCACCAGCTTTTAAACGGAGAACTTCTTCGGTTGGCATTTCATTCTGATTAAAATTTCCAGTTATTGAAGCGCAGAATGTAAACTCTGGATTCTTAATTTCACTAAGTTTCTTGGTATTTATTACATTTGTTCTCCTGTTTGTTGGAGCCAGAACAACTAATCCCGATGGTATATCCTCAATCTTAGAAACAACTCTTTCATTGACATAATTCAAAATCTCCTCGGTAATACGATCTCTTCTGATTTCCTCCAAAACTTCAATAAATTTTTTATCCCTCTGCCTAAAGACCCTATCCAATTCTGCAAAAAAAGGATCTATATTTAAATAAGATTTAGAATTAAAAAAATAGGCTCCGTCTGGATAACAAGAATCAAGGGCCTCTTTTTCTGAAGCATTTACAATAGGTGCCATTTGAAAAACATCTCCAACAAAAAGCATTTGAACTCCACCAAAAGGTAATTCATTTTTTCTATTCATTCTGAGTGAGCGATCAACTGCGTCAAGTAAATCAGCTCTTACGAGAGACACCTCATCAATAACAATTAAGTCTAATTTATTAATCCATAGATTGTTCTTTAAAAATTTAAAGTCATTTTTTTTATTTGGAATTCGATGTGGTAGTCCAAAAAAAGAATGAATGGTTCTACCTCTACCTTTGACAGCAGTTATACCTGTAAGAGCGAGTATTTGTATTTTTTTTGAGGAATTAATCCTCAAGTACTCAATAAATGTTGACTTGCCAGTTCCTGCTTTTCCTGTGAGTAAAAGATGCGTGTTTTTATTTTCAATTTCGTCAAATAAATTCAAGATTTGTCTGTTTAGATAAAAATCTTTTGGTAACTCAGTCTCACTGTCTAATTTGGTTAAATTTGTCATCGTTAAATGATACTATCTTCCGTATATTGCACCATTGATGATTAATACTATAATTCTTCAAGCCAAACCAATTTTTTGTATTTTTATCTTATACATCGTCAAATAAAAAACTTAAGATATATATTTAAAATATGATATTTTTAATTACTTACTAAATATATATTGTTAGGAGTGATNATGAGCACATTTGAGTATTTAGTAGTTATTTTGTTAACTCTAATATTANTAGCNAACTTTTATTTCTATTTATCTCTGACTAAAATGTTTACCACTAAAAGTGGTTGGCTATTAGATCTGTTAGAGGGCATACAAGATGATATTAGAAACAAACAAAAAANACTCATGTAAAACGTATTGTGATAAGCATTAAAAATAAGAGTCGTTATATATGTTTCAGTTTAAAATTTTTTTACCCAAAAATCAGTTAGTATTTTCTTTTCGTCGGAATGTCTTTTGTACCCTGCAAAAAGGAATAATTCAGATTCGAATTGGTCTTTTTGAAGAGAATCAAAAAAATTTGAAAGTAATTGTCTTNAACTCATAAANTTTTTATTTGATTTTTTTTATACAACTTTCCGCCAAATCAAAAAATACATTTGAATTGGCTAGTAAAAGATCATAATTGGGATGTTTCTTACAATAGTTGTGGATTAGATCGAGGCGCTGATTCATGTTCGTTTCTCTCAGACAGTGATAATAGTCTGGTGTTGAATCCTCACCTATTGCTCTTACTTTTGCATGAGTTAAAACATACAAATCATATGCTCCAGTGATATAAGCTACTAAAGTGAGTTTTTCAAAGTCATCATCTTGCCAAGTCTTCCTTTTCTCCAAATATTTACTACAACTTTGTGAAGCAAAACTATTCATAGAGAAAAAAAAAATAAAGAAAATGAAAGTTTTTTTTATCAACTCAGTTTTACCAAAAATTAAGCTTTAGGAATTATTTTTGACGTGAAAAAAATCACTTTTTAATATTCCTTTTCTGCTCTAATTGCATTGATAGTTTCCCAAGTTTTTTTTCTGATTCATCTAAATGTTGTTTTACTTTTGGCTCTTTTTCAATCATTTGCTCATCATTAACAAAACATTCTAACCAAATATTTGCTCCTTCTCTATCCATTGCNATATTTTCAATATACAGTTCATCAACTGGTTGATTGTTGCTTCTTCTTTTGACAACTACACTAACAGGTATGCTAAAAAATTCCTTAGANTTTTTNTTTAGTTCATTTGTAATGATTTTTTCAAAGTCATTCCAGCAAGTAGAGATTTCACCAGTTGTTAATGTATTGTCTTTTGAAGTCATAAATTTATCCTCATGAGATGTTTGTTAATTAAAAAAATTAATCAATAGTTCACAGCTTATTCATAATTTGAACATGTCCCAAAAGTAACAAAATCAGCCTGTGGGCCATTCATTAGAAACGAGTGACTATGCATAGGATAAATTGAAAACCTATCTTTGTTACTTGAAAAATGAATAACTTCCTCTAGTATTTCAGGCACACCTAGCTGACTTCCATCAAAATCTATACACGTTATTCGACCATTACTGGCGGAAAAAAGCTCTCTATTTCTAGCAGGTGAAACTGGTTCAACTTCTTTGCACTTTAANGTTTCAATTATTTTTCTCTCCCCCCCATTCTTGACAAGAACTCTTTTTTTGTAAGTAAGTTCAGAAAAGTCATCATTGAATGTAAAAATAAATTTTTCCGAATTACAAACATCTGCTCTCCAGATATTATTTATTTTTCTGACGCACATGGTAGCCTGTCCGGAACAGTAAAAAACATTTTCACTTAATACTTGAGAGCAAAAAATGCTTAGGGGTAGAAAAAGCAGAATTTTTTTCATAAANTTTTTTCAATAAATGATTTNTATAGTTTTGTTTAGCACTATCTTAGCAAAAAACTCAAAGTATNAGCGCTTTGGTTTTACTTCACAAAAATTATTATTAAAAAAAATGCTCCTTCGCTTCAATGATTTTTACAAAATCAGTGAGATCAGTTTATTTAGAAAACTATTTTTCNCGAAAGGATTCTTGTAAAGTTTTTGTAATGGGTGAAAAGATATATTCTAGCGGAGATCTTTTTCCTGTAATGATATCAACTTGTGCAGTCATACCAGGGATCACTTTAAGCGAGCGNTTTTTGACTTCAAGATAATCTTGATCCAAATCAATTTTAACAACATAAAAGTTTTCTCCTTGATCATTCGTAATGGTATCAGCTGCAACAATATTAACTTGTCCCGTTAAAGCGCCAAAAACAGAAAAATCATAAGCCGTTATCTTGACCTGTGTTCTTTGACCTTTGGTAATAAACCCAATGTCCGATGGCAAGACATTTGCTTCTACTACTATAGTTTGGTCAGCAGGTACTATTTCAACAACAGTTTCACCCGGCTTTACGACACTACCTAGAGTTGAAACCAAAACTCTATTAACCACCCCATCGATNGGCGCACGAATTTGAGTTCTTTCAGCNTTGTCTGCGGCAACTCTAATTCCCTCATANGCAGACAAGTAATCAGACTTTACTTTTGACAATTCCTCTAGCACTTTTGCTTGGTGTTCGAGTTTGAAGGAGTTAAGTTCAAACTTAGCACGATTCAGCTCTTGCGCTGCNATGTCNTTACTTGCTTTGGACTCAGCAAAAGCTCTATCGGCTTTAATTTTAGAAAGTCGGCTTTCCAAGCCTTTCTCNAATAAATTAGAAACAACNGTTCTCTCCTCTAATGAAGCCTCAAATGCTGCTTGGCTTGCAATATACCGAGATTCAGCCATCCTAATGCTATTTTTATTATTTTCATTTTGTTGNTTNAAAAGATCTTTTCGTCTCAAAAAAAGTGAATATTCATTATCANAAATTTGCTGAAATTTTTTATTTGTTTTTNGATCAATTTTNAAATTTTTCTTTCCTAAGTACTCGGCTTCTAACCTNGCCTTCCTAATTATTAAAAGNGCAATATTTCCTCTTTGAATATTAAAATCACTATCTGCTGANAGAGGACTNAATGACATNAGCAGTTGATCTTTAAGAACCAAATCCCCTCTTTTAACATGGACCTTTTTCAGAAGTCCTCCTTCATAATGCTCAATTTCTTGTAAACTGGAAAAGGGATAAACCTTTCCCTCNGCAGTTATAACTTGATCGAACTTAGCCAAATANGCCCAGATCAAAAATGCACCAAATAAAAATACAATTGGAACNAAAAGATAGAAACCTCCCCCACCTCTTACATTTTCCTCCTTCCCAAAAAGGTGAGTTATAACAACAGCGGTTTTTTTTAAAAATGAAAATGATCCCAAAAATCTGGAAATAATTTTTCGCTTAAAGGCAAATGGGAACTTATCAAATATAAAAATAACTGGGGAAAAAATAATATAAGTCAGATAAGATAAAAGCTTGTAAGTAATATTCACGATGTAGACCAAAGGGACTAAAATACTCTTTGTAAGGTTCTTTAGTCCTTTGAACATAATTACTCCTCAAACACCAACAACCGATTCAAGCTTTGACTTTTCACCAGTTGACTTAGTATTTTTATCCGATTTTGTGGCTTTTAAAAAGGCTTGCACAGAACCGCTTCCCACGATCTTGCCTTTATCCACAACAATCACTTTATCAACCAATGAAAGCAAAGAGGTTCTGTGTGTAATAAGCAAAATAGTAGCCTCAGCATTGTACTTTTTAAATCGGTCAATAAAATTCTTTTCAGTCCTAGCATCCATTGAACTAGTTGGTTCATCAAAAATCAAAATAGGAGGTTTTTTTACAATTGCCCTTGCAATTGTAATGGCTTGTTTTTGACCACCAGACAACCCCTCTCCTCTCTCATCCAAAAGTTGTTTAAACCCTTTTGGATGAGCATTGATAAAATCCGAAGATGTTGATACATTGGCAGCCTGTATCATTTGTTCAGTTTTAATTTCCGTTGCTCCGAAAGAAATATTTTGTTCTACAGTACCGGCAATTAACCATGGTTCTTGAGATACATAACCAATATTTTCTCTTATCTCAGAGGGATCTAATTGACTTATGTCAACTCCATCGACAAGGATTTTCCCAGATTTTGGCGGAAATAGTTTTGTAACTAATTTTCCAATAGTGGTTTTACCTGAACCAACTCGACCGACAATCCCGATCCTTTCACCTTTTTTTATCAAGAATGAAATTTCTTCAAGTGCAAGACCATCTTGATTAGGATATGAGTAAGATACATTTTCAAAAGAGACTTCACCCTTGTATTTCCCTCTTCTTAAATAGTCACTTCCTTTTGCATGCTCTGTTGGTTGGCGCATTAAGCCATCCAAAGAATTATAACCAGTAATGATTTGATTAAGTCTTGATAGTAATTGAGCAAGCTGAACAAATGGCAGAAGTGCCTTGCCTGAGAGAATAGTGCAGGCAATTATAGCCCCATAACCATATTCCCCTGTGGTTACGGTAATAGCCCCAACGGTAACAACCGAGATTTGAACTGCTTGTTGTACCTCTTGTGTTAAGTTAGTTGAGAAAAATGTATGCCTTTTGACTTCATCAGCACTTTTAGCCTGCTTTGTAACAACTGATTTAAATCTTTTTCTTAGCAAACCGCCCGCACCTAATAACTTAACAGTCTCCAATCCCGATAACGTTTCTACAAGAACAGAGTGCTTATCATGTGACTCTTCCTGAGAGCTCTCAGAAAGTTTTTTTAATCTAGGCTGAACAAGAAGAGTAACACCAATGAGTATGAAAATTCCTATAATTACAGGTATGACCATGTGGCCACCAATGTACCAAATGAAAAACAAAAAAATACAAGCAAAAGGCATATCAATGATAGAGACTAATGTGGCCGAGGTGAAAAATTCTCTTATTTGTTCATACTCTTTTAAAATACTTGCTAGTGTTCCAACACTTCCTTTCT
>NHCU01000019.1 GCA_002167365.1 Betaproteobacteria bacterium TMED41
GGACTTGAACCCCCAAGCCCGAAGGCGACAGATTTTAAGTCTGTTGTGTATACCGTTTCCACCACATCGACATCAAATAACGATTAACTTTTTAAACAAACAATTTGAAATATGGAATCAATCTTTATAGTTATTATAATTTATTTGAAAAGTTTTATTGAGTTTGCAGGATACTTAGTAATTGGGCAGGGGTTAACGTATTTATTATGCTTTGGAAAACACAAAAAAAATACAGTATATAAAATTTTTCTATTCCTCACAGATCCTTTATATAAAATAGTTGCTTTAATCATTCCTAAATCAATTAATGCGAAACATATTCCCTACTACACTCTCTTAATATTATTCTTATCTTGGTTGCTGTTGGTAATAGGCAAAGTAATTTCAAATTACAACTGATGTTGAAGATAAATAAAATGTTAAAGAAATTAAAAATTTTTTGTCTAACTCTCAAGGCTTCATTTTTTTCAGTTTTCAATAAAAATATTGAATCTGCAAAATTTTGGATAGAAGCCTCTAAAGTAGATCCATCCAACCCTATTTATCCTACTACCGCTGGCCAACATTTATGGAAAACATCAAAAAAAAATAAAGCAGAAAACTTGTTTATTGTTGCTTTGAAAATTAATTCTAAATATGTCCCAGCATTATTCAACCTCGCTTTTGTACTCCAACAAAAAAATTCTCATGAAGAGGCCATTGTTTTGTTTTCTAAAGTCATAAAAATCGAACCTAATAATGACTTAGCAGTCTATGGCAGGGGTATATCATATAAAAATTTAGAAAATTATCCTGCAGCTATTGAAGATTTCAAAAACACAATAAAACTACAACCCTTAGCGCCACATGCCTATTATCATTTGTCACGAATACTGTTTGAAATTCAAAATTTCGTCGAACTCAACAATATTATTAATAAACTTTCAACATTTGAGCCTCAAGTTGCTAACCAACTAAAAAAAGAGCTTAATATAAAATAATTATAAAAACATGTATTCTAAACGGTAATTTAATCATTCTTATTTTACGGGCTGTAATAATGGAAATCAAAAACATTCAAAAAAAATATTGGAGAAAACTGTCTATAGTTACCTTCATTCTCTTGGGATTATGGTTTTTAGTGACCTTTGTAGCTAGTTTTTTTGCTGCGGAATTATCATTTACCTTTTTTGGATGGCCTTTTTCTTTTTGGCTTGGAGCGCAAGGTTCAATGATTGTTTACCTTTTATTAGTTTGGTTTTATGCAAATTATGTAAACAAGTTAGATAATGAATTTGAAAAGAAATTTGAAGATGAATAGCTTTTTCGAAAAAAATAGTAACCAAAAAGAATTTACATCAAAATTAAAAAAAGTTTATAGCTTTTACACATTAGGTTTTGTAGTTTTTTGCACTCTTCTGGCTATTGCCGAACAATTCGGACTAAGCCAGTCAGCAATTGGATATATTTTCTTATTTGCCACTATTGGTTTATACGCCGGTATTGGCTTCATGAGTCGAACCAACGATCCTGATAATTATTATGTTGCTGGAAGAAGAGTTCCAGCAATGTTTAATGGCATGGCTACAGGGGCCGACTGGATGTCCGCAGCTTCATTCATAGGTCTTGCAGGAGGTTTGTATTTTGATGGGTTTAGGGGTTTAGCTTTTGTCATGGGTTGGACAGGTGGATATGTTCTAGTTGCACTTCTTTTAGCTCCATATTTAAGACGTTTTGGCCAATACACAATTCCTGATTTTCTTGGAGCAAGGTATGGAAACAACTTTCCCAGGTTAATTGGAATAGGAATAGCTGTCTTATGCTCCTTTACTTACGTTGTTGCTCAAATTAAAGGGGTGGGTCTCATAACCACAAGACTGAGCGGAGTAAGTTTCGAGGTTGGTGTTTTTCTTGGGCTTGCAGGCATTTTGGTTTGTTCTTTCTTAGGTGGAATGCGTGCTGTGACATGGACTCAAGTATCACAGTATATTGTTCTCATAATTGCCTATTTAATTCCTGTTATTTGGTTATCGGTGCAACAAACCAATTTTCCTATTCCTCAGTTAGTTTACGGCCAACAACTTCAAAAAGTCACTGATTTAGAAAATAAAATAAATTCTGATCCAGCAGAAATACAGGTTCGTAATATAGTTGCTGATGCCAAATTAAAATTAAAAAATGTTTCTGAATCATATGCAGATGAGCTTTCAAAACAAAAAGAGAAAAATTCTGCACATTTAGAAGATGAAGCAACTTATGCAGAACATTTAAAGATATTGTCTAGTGGCAACTCTAAACCTCCTATTCCACACGCTGAACCTTTCCCTGGTGAAACTGAAGACGACAAGTGGGCCGCTAAAAAAAACTTTTTTGCACTCTTATTTTGTTTGGCTCTAGGTACAGCTTCTTTGCCACATATTCTTATGAGGTATTACACTACACCATCTGTTAGTGAAGCCAGAACATCTGTAACTTGGTCCTTACTTTTCATAATTCTTTTGTATTTCACAGCCCCTGCCTTAGCTGTTCTTGTAAAATTTGTTGTTTACAATGATATCGTTGGTATAACTTACTCCGCTATACCTGCTTGGGTAGAAAAATGGAGCGCAGTAGATACAAATCTTTTGTCGATCAATGATATAAACAGTGACAATATTATTCAATTAGCTGAAATCACTATACACAAGGATATTATCGTACTAGCTACACCTGAAATTGCAGGCCTACCATTTGTGGTCACCGGAATGGTTGCTGCCGGCGGACTTGCAGCTGCACTTTCTACATCAGACGGATTATTACTGTCAATGGCCAACTCCTTATCACATGACCTGTATTATAAAATGATTGACCCTTCAGCAAGTGTTAGTAGAAGAGTGACCATATCTAAAACCGTTCTTTTGTTTGTAGCAGTCGGGGCTGCACTGGTTGCCCAGCAGAATCCTGCTGACATCTTATTTTTAGTATCTGCAGCATTTTCATTCGCTGCCGCTGGTTTCTTTCCAGCTTTGGTTCTAGGAATTTTTTGGCAAAGAACAACAGGAATCGGAGCATCCCTTGGAATGTTAGCTGGTATTTTAACAACTTTTTACTACATGAGTATTACTCAGGTTTGGCTACGAAGCTTGTTTTACGGTGTTCCTAAAGAAACCCCAGTTGATGATAAGTGGTTTGAAATCGATGCAATATGTGCAGGTGTCTTTGGCGTTCCAATCGGATTTGCAGTTATAGTTGTTGTCTCTCTTATAACAAAACCTCCAAAAATAGAAGTACAAGAATTAGTACATAAGATTCGATATCCAGAATTAAAACCGTAAATTTGTCGACTTAATTTGGAACCTAATTTTTCATATTTTTCTTGTTTAATTTGTCAAGGTCTTCACTTTTAGCTGTTGCCTCTAGGTTGCTTAAAACAGTTTGTACTTTTCTTAATTTTTGAGCTGCTTCAGGAGTCATTGATGACAATGCTTGATTTGCTTGATCAAAAAAACTGCTGTTTGAGTTCCTTTGTTTATCAATTCCTTCATTTATTGATACTGCTTGAGACAAAGCCGCAGCGAAATTTGCTCCAATAGATTCAGGGTTACTGGTAATTTTTTCACTATTATCGCTCTGACTAGAATTAAGTTCTTCAAAAGCATGTTTTTCATCTAAATCATCAATATCTAGAGGCTTGTTTTTTAAATCGATGGTTTCGTTTTTGTTTCTTTGTTCAAATTTGATCAGTTTTATCAGAAAAAATAACCAAATTATGGTAATTAGCAGCCAAAAAGTTAAAATAGTATTGCTTGAAACTTGTGATTTAATAGCAATATCTATGAACCCATTCAAGAAAGTAAGCCAAGGTAATGCGTAAAACCATTCAAATGATCCTTCATAATAAGTTTTTAAAGCTAAAACAATAGTTAAAATGAAAAAATTAATTACAAAAAATAATTTTGATAGCATTAAGCAAAACCTTTTAAACGATAATATAATTACATATAGTCTACTAAAGAAATTACTTTGAAAAAAACTTTTGAAATTCCAAGAAAAGGTGTAAAAGTATACTCACCAGAAGAGGGTTGGTCAGACAGTCCACCCGATAACTTCAAATCCACAACTGACATGTCTAGTGAATCCGAAACTAGTGACAAATCAAACAAGATAGACAATACAGAAGAAAAAAAAGCCCGGACAGGCTCAGCCGAAATAAGTTCAGTAACTAACGATGTCGCCGAAGATCAAAAATCTGACAATATGGTAGCAGTTGGTGATGCTCTTGAACAACTTTTTGAAACATTGAACAACTCATCTTCTATCACCTCCCCTAATGCAAATCCAACGTGGAGAGACGTGGCTGAATTAAGTAGAATTCTCGAGGAAAAACTTGACACCAGAAAAAATATTTTAGATCAACTATCAATCATCGATGAAGACTTACATTCAACAAGAAAAGAACTTTTGTTGACGTTAAAAAAACTCGGAAAATTTGAAAATGAGCAACTATCTGCAGCCACGATTAGGGCAAGTGTTAGTGCCATGGCCATAGAGGTATTAGCTAAAAAACTGACTTGAAGTTAAGAGTTTTGTTTTTTTAAAAACAAAGGCGGCTCAATCATCAATTGGCGACTGGCACTTGAAATTGGTTTAAGTATTTTTTCTCTATTTTTTTTCTCTAAACTTAATATTGGTTCTTTGACCTTAATATCTTTGAGTGCCCAGCTCTCACTTTTAGTGGACAGAGGTGGTTTTTCAGGGCCATCACCTTCAATTCCACCNTGAGATAATATAGATTTNTTAAAGCTTGATGTAGAGTCTAGATCTATGNCAAATTGTTTTTTTTGTAATGGCTGNTCAAGCAAAGNAGAAACTGATTCTCTATCTTCTCTTATTTTATTCAATGCTTGAGTTTTATTTATTTCGTAATTTAAACTTGAATTTAATCTTGAAATTTTAACCTTTTCAGCTGCTGAAAATAATGTATTTTTTGCAAACTTTTTAGTTTTGTGAATTTTTGCAGTTTGTTCGATTGCCTGACAAAAATTTAAAAAGGAATCCCTTAAGATATGCCTTTTAAGATTAAGAATATAGTTTTTGCAAAAAGATTTTTTTGCTTCAATAGAATCCAATACTGGAGGAGTTAGTAAAAAACTAAAAGAAAATCTTTCTGTTGAATGTTTAAAAGTTAAGCCTTGATCTTTGCGCACTCTACTCGGGGCAATTACNAGNGAAGGATGCTGATATTTAGAATTAAAAACCCATTGGTGTCTTTCTGCGAATTCCATAGTTGCGATTAACTCCACTTCAGAAATGGCCGTTGGTAAAACAACTAAATCAAAATCTAGAAACATTTCACTATCAAATACATCAAACCACGTTAAATCTGCAATTACTACATCTGCCTTTTTGGAAGTCATTCTCATAATATTTCTGCAATCGATCAATATTCGATTTGTTCCACCAGACAAAGGTAATTTTGCATTGTATACCGCAACTATTTGAGGTTTGACAGCTTTCACCCATTTGCTGGATGAGCCTTGAGTATCAAAATCTATTAGAGTTGTTTTTTTATTCAAAACTGAAGCAAAATAGTATGCAAGATTAGCGGATATTGTGCTTTTACCCACTCCACCTTTTTGATTGGTAATTAAGATTTTTAACACTTAGAATTATTTTCTTTCGTAAATACTAATTAATAAATGAGGCATAAAGAATGATGAAATATTAAAAATCATAAAACATTTATGAATAAAGTATCGGCACTTTGTAACCAAAACATTAATTCGATGGAGGCGGGAACCGGAATTGAACCGATGTTGGCGGCTTTGCAGGCCGCTGCATTACCACTCTGCCATCCCGCCACATGATAGGTCAATTGGAGCGGGAGACGAGGCTCGAAATCACGACCTCAACCTTGGAAAGGTTTTTCTCGCACCACTAAATATAAGGGTAGATTTTAACACCTTTTTTAACGAAAAATCCTAACAACGTTAACCCTTTTATTTATAACCCCAAGTGAAACCTTGAATTCAGAAAAACAAACTTAACACACATCTATATTACTAATATGAGTAAAACTACGTCTTTTATGGGCTATCAAAAATGTATTGAAATATATTACTACCGTATATCCAAGTTAAACCTTAACTAAGATTTAACTCGGGTTTAAGGTGTAAATGGAGCGGGAGACGAGATTCGAACTCGCGACCTCAACCTTGGCAAGGTTGCGCTCTACCAGCTGAGCTACTCCCGCAATAAACGCAATTTAATTCTATAAAAAGGACTAATGACAGAGAATTAATGTTTTTCACGTAACTCGCTCCATACTACATTCAAGTAACCAACCATGGAAATAACCGTAAGTAATGCAGCAATTAAAATTAGCCACTCACCAAAAATACGAGTATGAAAAAANTCTTNAAATAAGAAATTATCATAAAGTAAAAAAGGTATTGCAACCATTTGAAAAACTGTTTTAGTTTTGCCAAGAGCGCTAACATTTAAACCCTCACCAGCACCAACCTTAAGCATCCATTCTCTTAGAGCAGAAATGGTTATTTCCCTACCAATTATTATAGCACCGATGATAGGACCTACTCTATCCAAATCAATTAATACAACCAAAGTAGTGCAAACCATTAGTTTATCAGCGACAGGGTCCAAAAAAGCTCCAAAAGCGGATGTTTGATTCCACTTTCTAGCTAACCAGCCATCAATCCAGTCGGTAAGGGCCGCCAAAACAAAAATTACAGTAGCAATAAGATTTGTATAAAATTGACTAAGCCCAGTTGGAAAGTAAATTATCAAAATTAACAAAGGTATTAAAACTATTCGTAACCAAGTTAACAAGTTGGGTAGGCTAAAATACATTATGAATTATGATGTTTTTTTGGTTGTTTAATTGAAGTATTTGAAGATTTTATTTGCCAATTCATTTGAAATACCATTTACCTTAGCCAATTCTATCTGTGNNGCCTTTTTCAGCCCCTGAAGTCCCCCAAATCTTGATAACAGAGCTTTTCTTTTTTGAGGCCCAATACCTTCTATTTCGTCCAAAAGTGATCTACTTACTGATTTGGATTTTTTAGCCCTCATTCCGGCTATTGCAAACCTGTGCGCTTCATCTCTAATTTTAGCAAGTGTCATCAATACAGTTTTATTTTTTTTAAAAGTAAGAACACTCCCATCTGATGTAACTAACTTTTCTAGGCCTACCTTTCTCCCCTCACCTTTAGCAATTCCCAAGGCTAACACAGTGCTTATATTGTATTTTTTTAAAACACTTTTTAATATGTTTAACTGTCCTTTCCCACCATCTATTAAANCAACATCTGGTAAATTGGCTTTATCTTTAAATCTTCTCTCAAGTGCTTGTTTAAGTGCTGCATAATCATCTCCTCCAGTAATATCTCTGATTGAAAACCTTCTATAGAGAGATGTCTGCATAGAATGATTTTGAAAAACAACGCAGGAGCAATATGTAGATTCACCAGCCAAATGACTTACATCAAAACACTCAATTCTAAAGTTTGATGTTAAATTTACTCTGTGCGATAGATCAAAAAATTCAATTAATTCTTCTGTCCTTTGTTTTGAAACTTCGGAGTCAAGGCTTCGTCTTAATAACGATGAGAGTGCATTATTTTCAGCAAGCTCTAACCAACCTTTATAGGGATTTTTGGGAGAAAAAAGTAGTTTACTTTTGTTCAATGCCTCCCAAAATTTATTATTCTTATTAACCATCCAGGCTTTTATTTCTGGCACAACTGACTGTTGATTAATTATGATAGTTTTTGGTGCAACAGTATTTTTATAATACTCAATAATAAAATTAAGAAGTGCTTCAGCCAATGCATCATCACCTTCCAGTCCAGCAGTTGTGCCAGTGGTTAAGAAATATGAACGATCACCCAAGTGTCTACCACCCCTAACCATTGCTAAATTAACTACTAATCTCTCTCCATCACTAGCTACTGCTAAAATATCGCAATCATATTTATCACTTACTTCCATGGAGTGTTGCTCTAAAACATTTGATAAAGTAGCGATTTGATCTCTGTAAATAGCAGCCTTTTCATAATTGAAAATTTCAGACTCTTTATGCATTGATTTTTGCAAATCATCTAAAATATATTTATGTCTACCACTTAAAAAATTAAGTGCTTGCTTAGTATCCAAATCATAGTTTTCCCTAGATATTTCTTTTACACAAGGACCACTGCATCGTTTAATTTGAAATAGCAAACAAGGGCGTGATCTGTTGGCAAAGACAGAATCACTACAGTTCCGAAGCTGAAAAACCTTTTGTAATATATGGATACTTTCTCTAACAGCCCATGCATTTGGAAACGGGCCAAAGTAGTCAGCTTTATCGTCAATAGATCCTCGATAATATGAAATTCTTGGAAAAGGATGTCGACTCAGTTTTAAAAATGGGTAGGACTTGTCATCTCTAAATAATATGTTGTACTTGGGACTTAATGCTTTAATAAGATTATTTTCTAAAAGTAATGCCTCTGATTCAGATCTAGTAGGCGTAATTTCGGCGAATTCTATCTTTTGGACCATATGGTTAATTCGAGTTCCATGTTTGGAATTTTGAAAATAAGAATTGACTCTTCTTTTCAAGTTTTTAGCTTTTCCTATGTACAAAACCTCTTTCTTTGGGCCGAAGAATCGATAAACTCCCGGAGAAGTTGGTAACTTCTTTAAAAAGAATTGTAAATCAAACTTTTTTTCATCATTTCTATTTTGTTCCCCCAT
>NHCU01000020.1 GCA_002167365.1 Betaproteobacteria bacterium TMED41
TGGCTACCCTTTTTTAAATTGAGTTAGGATTTCCTACATTTATAGATAGTTTTTTGCTCTGATGATTGGGTAAAATAGGTTGATTATTACCTATGAAAACATCAATAAAAAAAATATGTACTAGGTCAGTAAAAAAACACCAAAGTAGTAACATGAAAATACTTTTATCAGAAAATGAATTATTTGTTTTAGATTTTGGCTACTTACCTACGATTTTCCCTAGCGTATTACACTAATAAGGATAAGCTTCAATTGAATCTGCCGAGTTATCGAGTTGTAAATCTAGTTCAAGTGTTTAGCAGTTTAATGCTGATGATTATTGCTGTTGCTTATTTCGAAAATAGTTTGAAATTGGAACCATGTTATTTATGTGTTACCCAACGCGCCTTTGTTATTGCCATCGGGATTATCTGCACTCTCGCGGTGGTACATAATCCACGGCAATTCGGGCAACGTATTTATGCCGTTTTATCGATAAGCATGGTAGTTTTTGGTAGTTATTTTTCTGGCAAACAACTTTGGTTGCAAAGTTTGCCTGCCAGTCAGGTACCTTCCTGTGGTTTTCCTGTTGAATATCTATTTGATAATTTTTCAATNACCGAAGTTNTTACTAAGTTACTGCATGGTGATGGTAATTGTGCCGAGGTACAATGGCATTTAATGGGTTTAAGTATGCCAGGTTGGGTAATGATCAGTTTTTTTGGCTTTGGCGTGCTGGGAATGTTGCAATTTTTACGCAAAGCATGAAATTGTCGGCGACGGAGACCGTGCTGTTTTCCTCANTGNTTNGTTAGCTTGCNATCCCNCTNCCTAGTATTCTGATNGAGGTNAAAAAAAGATTATGACAGCAAATGAATGAATAACAAAAAGGGTGATTTAGCTACTAAAAATTTTAGTCAAGATCTTATTGGTGTTCTAAAAAAGACATTTGGATTTTCTTGCTTTAAAGATGGTCAAGAGCTAATAGTTCAAAATATTCTAGAGCANAATGATATTCTAGCAGTTATGCCAACTGGTTATGGCAAGTCGCTGTGCTATCAATTTCCTGCAGTCATTCAAAAAAATATGACCATTGTGGTCTCACCGTTGATTGCACTTATGAATGATCAAGTTTCTTATTTAAAAAATATTGGAATTAGGGCTGAGACTTTTAATTCTGAAAACACATTTGATCAAGGCAAAACTATTTTTAAAAAAATTCTCAATAAAGAGNTAAAGATCCTTTATTTATCACCCGAAAAATTGATGCAGAATTTTTTTTTAGAATTTATAAAAACTAATAACATCTTAATAGACTTATTTGTGATTGATGAGGCTCATTGCTTGGCAAAATGGGGTCCTGATTTCAGAAAGGATTATGAACGATTATCTGAACTTAAAGATTTATTTCCAAAATCTACCATTGCTTCTTTTACTGCAACTGCTGATGTTGCAACAAGAAATGAAATCAATGAAAAATTAAATTCTGGTAACGGCAAAGTATTTGTTAGAGAGTTTGATAGACCAAATTTATCATTATCTGTAATTTCAAAAGATGAGTGGAGAAAAAAACTAATAAGCTTTTTGAAGAAAAAAGANGGTATGTCAGGAATAGTTTATGTCTTATCCAGAAAAGACAGTGAAAAAGTTTCTGATTTCATAAACGCAAATGGTTTCAAAAGTCTTCCTTATCACGCAGGGCTTGACACAACAACAAAACAAAACAATCAAGANCAATTCATGACAACCACTGGATTAATTATNGTTGCGACAGTNGCTTTTGGTATGGGTATTGATAAGTCAGATATTCGTTTTGTATACCACTTGAATCTTCCTCAAAGTATGGAGGCTTTTTACCAGGAGATTGGTCGAGCTGGCCGAGATGGAAATGCAGCTGAGACAATACTTTTTTTTGGAGTCGATGATCTCATTAAAAGAAGAAGAATGATCGAAGATAACAATGCGTCTAAAGACTTTAAAATNAGAGAACTCAAAAGGCTAGATTATTTACACGATTATTGTGAGTCATCAAAATGTAGAAGAATATCACTTCTTACATANTTTGGAGACGANAATGTGTCTTGNAACAACTGTGATAATTGTATGAATCCTCCTGAAGAGTTTGATGCCACGCAACAATCACAAATCTTATTATCTGCAATAAAAAGGNTAGATCAAATTAGACAAAAGTTTGGTCGAGGTCATATTGTTGANATTATTATGGGTATAAAATCTGAGAAGATAATTGCATGGAAACATCATGAAAAAATCAAAACCTTTGGAAAAGGATTTGATTTTTTTCCGGAGGAATCTAAAGAATTCTGGAAATATTTATCAGGCCAATTAATTTCTTCTAGTCATTTGATTTTAAATATCGAAAATCATGGAGTGCTTGAAATTTCACCTAAGGGTTTAAATCTTTTGTATGGAAAAGAAAGTTTTGTTTGTAGAAAACCAAGACAGCATAAATTTATTTCAAAAACATCTAAACCTAAAATAGAAGAAACTCATTATGAATACGACAAAGGATTATTTAAATTACTCAAGGAGTTAAGATTAGAGATCGCAAGAGAAAATAGTGTGCCTGCGTTTGTAATATTTTCTGATCGCACTCTAATTGATATTGCTTCGTTAAAGCCATCAAATGAAGCAGAGTTGCTCTCCGTAAATGGCGTTGGAAGTGTGAAAATGCAAAGATATGGAAAAAGATTTATTAATTGTGTTTCAGATTTCAACAAAAGTGTTCGGTTGGTTATTAATAAATGATCAGTAATATCTAGGAATTTAACAAAAAATAAAAATACAACCACTTAAATAAGTTCAGATACAAATTTAAATTTAATAGGAATAGTTTCTTTTAAATAATTTTTTTTCTTCAACAAGAATTCATATCATTTCTAACTAAATTGCTACTGCTCTTAATTTTTGATCTGATAATGCAACTTCAATTTCTGGGGGATCCAATGACCAACTCTATTTTCTTGCGAATGGCTCCGTAGCTCTCTATTGCAGAAATTATTAATAGTGTGAGTGGCACTAGAAAAAATCTAATTGAGAAAATGTAAGCTATCAAGTAAACANCAANGAATTTTACACAATTAATCAACCAGTCCNCAAATGGNCTTACTCANTAGANGCTAGGAACTAATTACATAAAATTTATTCNTATTAANTGTTANTTTAATTTAACTTATTTAAACAATAATTTTTTCACTGTTTGGAAAGGCCATCAAATTGAAACTGAGAGANGANCAAGAGATTCTANGTAATTACGGNGTACATAATGTTACTGTGCCTGAGGANATGCTTGGTTTACTTAGATCNGACCATGCCGGAGAAACTGGTGCNGTNTGGATATATAAAGGTGCAAATCTTGCATTTTGGTCACAATCAATNAGAAGNATGGCGCTTGAACATCTACCAACTGAAAAAAACCATCTGGTTGTTATGGAATATTTGGTACCGGTTTCGCANCGATCAAAGCTGATATTTATTTGGAANGTCATGGGTTTNGGACTCGGATTTTTGTCAGCCCTTTTTGGTTACACAACATTTTGTATCACTATAAATGCAGTTGAGACTTTCGTAGAGGGTCACTACATGGATCAAATTACCAGACTTAAAAAGATGGGTGATAACCAAAAGCTTCTCGAGGTTTTAAAAAGGTGCTGTGAAGAGGAGGTATACCACCAACAAGATGCCGAACGTAGAATTCATGTTAGCTCTAATGGTTTGATTAAAAAGTGGTGGATAAACGTTATTAAAACGGGTTCTGATGTTGCAGTAAAAGTCTCAGCAAGGGTATGAATTTAAGTACTTTTTAGGAGGCACACAACANAAAAAAAGGAAGTTTATTGATGAACTTGCAAAGTAAAATGAAAAAACTATTACTTATTATCCTAATTACTTTTTCTATTAATGGATTTGCTACTAATTGGAAGAAAGTCATTGAAGACAGAAGTGGTGATTCTTATTACGTCGATGTTGACGGTATAAAAAAGCGTAATGGACTTCTTTATTTTTCTAGATTAGAAGATTTNCTAGTACCAAAAAACGGTGATTACTCATTTATTCGTAAATTTAAGGTNGATTGTTTTAAAGAAAAACGAACTTGGTTAAGCGATACTTTTTTTAATCAACCAATGGGCAAAGGTAAAATTACAGGTGAAATAATGCCCAANGAAATTAGTTATCCNAAACCCAATTCAATTGGATATGTTGTAATGAAATACGCTTGTGATCTTGCACAGTGAAAAAGAAACTGTTTCTAGTATTATCAATTATTCTTGGAGCATGCTCGGGGTTGCCCAAAGAAATAGAAAGGTGTGACAAATATTGCTTGCCTTCTGACATTAAATGTACCCCTCACTGCTATTGGGCTCCAGGTTTTCAGAAGTTTGGAATCTTTCTCAAGAATTTAAATTAACAAACTAGGTCANTAACATTTACTTTTTCNCAGAGGTATATCTCCACCCTGGNTCATAGTCTAAAAGGGGATANAAGTCGCTCTCACATATACATGGTGTTTTGCTCAGATGAATGGGTAAAATGAGTNTATGNCAATNAAAAACCCATCNAGATTATTTGTACTGGTAATTTCCGCATTNATTTTCTCGAGCGCTTTAAAAGCNCAGGCTCTTTTAGATGATCCTAGAGAAAATACTTTTACTATTGACGAGCAAACTGCAATTAGTTTTTCTATTTCTAAAAACAATTTTAATTATTCAAATGAAATTGATGAATCGATCACCATTAGTCAACTAAAAGATATAAATTTTTTTTCATACGCAGATTTTGCTGGATTCAGAGCGTATAAGTTTTACCTAAAGAAAATTCAAATTAAAAATTCTACTACAACTGACAAAACGATAAGTGTGATTCCAGGACGTTCTCATTTAAAAAGCGAATTTTTTTTATTATCTAAAAACCACTATAAAAACTTTAAAAATACTCCAGGAACTAATAAGAACAATTTTTCTTCAATTAATCCAGAAAAAACAACTCCCCTTCATTTTGAATCTAGAAACTTTACTTTTAAAATTAATGCTGGGGAGGTTACGGAACTTTATTACAAGTTTCAAATGCCAAATAAATCACACTTCATGCGCAATGCATTGCAATTTAATCAAACCGAAGAGTTTCAAGAGAGTAGAAGATTTGGGTTGTGGCTAGAAGGGATCATATTAGGTTCAATATTAGGCTTATTGATCTTTACGTTTTACTCTTATTTTCAGATTAGAGACAAAACCACACTTTATTTTGGTCTATGGCTAATGACTGCCTTTTTAGCAGTTATTGGTCAGAATCATCATGACGGCACAAGATTATTAGAATTTTTTGTTTACCCCTTACAGGATAATCCATTTTTTAGTTCCATTTCCTTCGCTGGGACTATTGATGCATTTGCTGGTTATGGACAGGCTATGATGTTTGTTATCTTTGCAAGAAATTTTATTAATTTAAAAAAACACCATCCTATTGCTTTTAGATTTACTAATATCTATTTGTATTGGTACGCATTCCATTTTTTTGTTTTTAGGTTGTTTGACCTCCAAATTAACATAAATGTAGTGTGGTATTCATTAATATTTTCTACCGTTCTCGTTCTGTTACTTCTTTTTTATTGTGCTGTCAAAAGATATCAAAACGGTATGAATTTGGCCAAGTTTTTCATAATAGGATTTTTACCTTATTTTGTATTTAGGATTTTTCATTTGCTTGGAATTTTGGGATTAAATTCTCCATTTTCATATCTCCCTGATAGCGGTATTCAACACTTTTTAAATTCTCAGGCGACACAATCATTAGGTTTGTTTTTGGAGGCAATAATTATGTCTTTGGTTTTAGCAAAACGGACAAAGTTTTTACAGGATGAACTAAATGAAAACATTCAGGAGCAAGCAGATGAGGCTGAGAGACAAAAAATCGTTCTCGAAGAGACAGTTCAGCAAAGAACCAGTGAGTTACAAGAAAAAAGTACGATGATGGAGGGAATTTCTAATAAGTTAGCCAAATACATTCCGCCTCAGATTCACGAGGCTTTGTTTGCGGGAAAGGTCGATACAGAAATTAAAACTCGAAGGAGAAAGTTAACTGTTTTTTTTAGTGACATCAAAAATTTCACATCTACATCCGAGAATATGCAGCCTGAGGATTTAACGAAGTATTTGAATGAATATTTTTCAGAAATGACAATTATTGCAGTTAATCATGGAGCAACGATTGATAAGTATATTGGGGACTCGATGATGGTGTTTTTTGGGGATCCAGATACAAAGGGGGAGAAAGAAGATGCTAGAGCTTGCTTGGAGATGGCACTAAAGATGCAAGATAGGATGGAGGAATTGCGGCAGAAGTGGGCACAAGAGGGTTTTGCAGAGCCATTTGAAATTAGAATAGGGATTAACACTGGATATTGCAATGTTGGTAACTTTGGAAGTGATCAAAGGTTGACTTACACGATTATTGGTGGGGAGGTGAATGTTGCGGCTAGATTGGAGAGTGTAGCGGAAGTGAATGGGTTGTATTTAAGTTATGAAACATATGTGCATGTGCAGGATATGGTAGATGTGGAGCAAAAAAATGCAATCAAAATGAAGGGGATTAATCGGGAGATAAAGATTTACTCTGTGATAGGGAAAAAGCAAGAAGAAAAAGAAAAAACCAAGGTTGCCGAAGTTAAGAAACCTACAAAGAGAGAGTTGAGTGATATTGAAAAACTAAAAGAGGAGTCTAAATTACTAAGAGATGAAACCAAAGGGCTCAAAGAGGGTTTAGCAACAATAAAATTAGAGTTAAATAAATTAAGAAATCAAAAATGAAAATTATTTCTCCCCTATTATTTTTTTTTAGCAATGCTTGTAAAAAAAATTTGACTGTTAACCCCGTAGGATTACAAAGTAATAACCACAGACTTTAAAAAAAATGTTCCCAAGAACTAAAAACCAAAATAAATGGCGATTCTGGATCGATAGAGGAGGCACTTTTACAGACATAATTGGTTACGACTTATTTGGTAATATTAAAACCTTTAAAGTCCTATCGGGAAATGATCACTACAGTATTTCTCCTGTTTTTGAAACTATTAGTCAAGTAGTGGGATTAGAGTCCAACGAGCTTTTATCTTCCAAAATTATTGAAGAAATTAGAGTTGGAACCACACTTGGAACGAATGCATTGCTTGAGAGAAAAGGGTCAAAAACTGCTTTTTTAGTTACAAAAGGTTTTGAAGATATCTTGCGTATAAGTCATCAGACGCGCTCTTCACTTTTTAGCCTTTCAATCAAAGAAAGGCCCTTACTATATACTAGTTGTCACGGCATCAACGAGCGAATGGATAGTAATGGTTCCACAATCAGCTCACTTGACACTAATGAACTTAATCAGGAACTTAAACAGATTGAGTTAAGTGGGATTAAGTCTATTGCTATTGCATTTATGAATAGCTACAAAAATCCTTCTCATGAAACTATGGCTAAAGAAGTCGCCCTTAATTACTCATTTGATAACATATCCACCTCACATGAGGTGAGTAAACTAATTGGTTTTGTTGATAGGTGTAGCACCACTGTTGTTGATGCATATCTCACCCCAACTGTGAGTAAATATGTTGAAAAATTAAAAGAGTTCACTGGTGATATCCCTCTCATGATAATGCAATCTAATGGCGGACTTGTTGAAGCTTTTAAATTAAAAGGTAAGAATTCGATTCTTTCGGGGCCAGCTGGAGGCGTTGTTGGAGCAATCGAAACCTCGATGCAATCAGGAAGAAAAAAAGTAGTTTGTTTTGATATGGGTGGCACCTCAACAGATGTTGCACACTGCTTAGGAAAAATTGAGTATCGCTCAAAGACAGAAATTGAGGGGATTTCAATTGTAGCTCCAATGGTTGATATTCACACAGTTGCCGCAGGGGGTGGCTCAGTGGTTAATTTTGATGGGGTCCAATTAAAAGTAGGACCTACCTCCGCTGGATCCGAACCTGGTCCTGCTTGTTATAGAAGAGGCGGCCCGCTAACAATCACTGATTGCAATCTTCTCTTGGGTTTTTTGAATCCTGAATATTTCCCTAAGTGTTTCGGTAAAGATAAGAATCAAACGGTAGACCGACAGCTAGTTAGAACAGAGTTTGAAAAACTTATTACAAGTTCAAATAGTCATCAGCCGCTAGAGATGAACATCTATCAAGTTGCGGAAGGTTTTATTAAGATAGCTAATGAGAAAATGGCAAATGCTATAAAAAAAATATCCATCGATAAAGGCTATGATGTTCGGTCATACAGTTTGTCTTGTTACGGTGGTGCAGCTGGCCAACATTGTTGCGATGTAGCTGATCTTTTAGGAGTCAAAGAAATACTTATTAATGCAAATGCCAGTGTACTGTCAGCTCTTGGTATTGGTCTTGCAAATGAAAAAAAAGTTTTAGAGGAATCTATTGAAAAAATTTTTACAATAAATGAACTAGAGCACCTCGTTAAAAAATTTGATTCTTTTGAAGAAAAACTCAAAAACGAAATGGATTTGAAGAGATTTGATCAAAAAAATTTTTCAATAAAAAAACTAGTAAACCTAAAATATTTAGGCAGCTCCGAGCCCATCCTTGTTGAGTTATCAGCCTGGGGTGAAATGAAACAAGAATTTCAAAAAAAATTTCAAAGCCAATTTGGTTTTATTGAACCTACAAAAGAAATATTTATAAGTTCAATACTAATAGAGATGACATATATGGGCGAAAAGATTGGTTCATTTTTACAATCACAAAAGATTGACAGTTCGCTTTTGCAATACAAGGATTTTCAAAAAGTTTTTGAGAACGGCACATGGAAGCAAATACCCTTAATTAAATTTGAGAGTATAGTCGATCAGTCTATAGTTCAGGGCCCTGTGATAATTACAGGAGGACACACAACAGTTGTTCTTAAAACCGGATGGGAGGTTTTTAAAAACGTGATAGGGGATTTAATACTAAAAAGAACAGTAGCTCAAAAAAATTCTCAAACTAGGGATGAGAGCACTAATAATCTTCTTGTGACTACACTATTTGGAAATCGCTTAACAGCCATTGCAGAGCAGATGGGCATGGTACTTAAAAAAACTGCAGCTTCAGTAAACATTAAAGAAAGAAATGATTTTTCTTGTGCAATTTTTGATGCGGCTGGTAACTTATTGGCTAATGCTCCTCACATTCCTGTCCATCTTGGTTCAATGAGTGACTCAGTCAAAACTCTATTAAAAAGTCGCTCAGTCAAATCAGGGGAGGTTTATTTGACTAACAATCCATTTAATGGTGGTACACATTTGCCTGATATAACTTGCATCACTCCTGTTTTTTTGAGTGTTAATTCCGAAATTTCCTTTTTAGTTGCTTCTCGAGGCCATCATGCTGATATAGGAGGAAAGACGCCAGGTTCTATGCCAGCAAAAAGTTCTTCTATTGAAGAAGAGGGTGTTCTTATTAATGACATGACAATAGTTCGAGATGGCAAATTTCTAGAGATTCAACTTCTGGATTTGTTTGCTGAATCACTACACTCACCCAGAAATGAAAGCCAGAATATTTTCGATATAAAAGCACAAATTGCCGCTAATCAAAAAGGTGCTGAAGAGTTGGTATTTACGATTAAACATCACGGAATAGAGAAAAACAAAATACTTTGTAATGAGCTTCTAAATCAAGGAAAAAAATTAGTTCAGGATTCAATTAAAAATATCAACGACGGTTCATTCCGCATCCAACTTGATAATGGAATTAGTATTGCTGTTTTGATAAAAAACGACATTAAGAATAAAAAATTAATTTTTGATTTTACTGAAACAGATTCTCAACATGAGTCTAATTTCAATGCTCCCAGTGCGATTACCAAAGCATGTGTTTTGTATGTACTTCGCTGTTTAATAGAGGATAAGGATATACCGTTAAACGAAGGTTGCCTTTTTCCTGTTGAAATCAAGATACCAAGTAAAAACCTACTAAACCCAAGCTATCCAGCTGCAGTTGTTGCTGGTAATGTTGAGACTTCACAAAAAATAGTCGATTGCTTGCTTGGAGCACTAGGGTTGCAGGCGGGTTCGCAAGGAACGATGAATAATTTTTCTTTTGGTAATGCGAAGGTTCAGTATTACGAAACCATTTGCGGCGGAACAGGTGCAGGACCAAATTTTAATGGCTCAGATGCTACGCAGTCCCACATGACCAATTCTCGAATTACTGATCCTGAGATTCTAGAGGGAAATTTTCCAGTTCTGCTACAAAAATTTAGTATTAGAAGAAATTGTGGTGGAAAAGGAAAATACATAGGTGGAAATGGAGTAACAAGGGAAATTACATTTCTCGAGCCGATGGTAGTATCAATTCTTTCCAACTGCAGAACGATATCTCCACATGGCCTTAATGGAGGTGCTTCAGGGGTGAGAGGAGAAAATATACTTATATCAGCTAATAAAACCGAAACCATTCTACAGTCTGATTGTGAGATTAACGTTAGCACGGGAGACACCTTAAAAATAAAAACACCCGGTGGTGGGGGATATGGAAATCTATCAAAGGAAATATGTGGCTAGAAGAACAAAGCAAGAAGTTAATAATTTATTCATTAATAAATATTGCCCAAATCAAACTTAAAATCGTAAGATTTTAGATAAACTAAATTTATTATGAAAAAACTTATATTTCTCAGTTTTCTCTTATTTTCTGTAAACAGTCATGCTGTTAGGTGGGAAAAGGTCGTAGATGTTGATGGTGACTCATACTACGTTGATGTTGAAAACATTAAAAAACACAATGGGTTCGTTTATTACTGGACTATGTATGATTATCTAGAACCTTATGCTGAATTAGGATATTTATCCGGAATTGGAAAATATAAGGCAGATTGTGAGAAAAAAAGACAAACCTGGCTTACATTGACACTTTATAGTCTAAATATGGGCAAAGGAAAACTACTTTCTGATGAAAAACCCAATCAGACTGTTTTGCTTGATCCACGAATGCCGATGTATAAAGCAATGGAATTTGCATGTAAAAGGAAAAATTCCCGCATACTTACTCCCTCGGAGTTCACTTCTCAAATTAAAAAAGAAACCAAAAAAAAATTAGAAGAATTTTTTAACAGAAATTAAATTAAAAAAATTTAATTTAAAAAAATCAATATAAATAAAACATTAAATATATGTACATATTTAAAAATATATATTTATATTAACAATAAATATTGCATTAAAATGTATTAATATACATACATATTATTATGTATTATTTAAATGTGTTTTTAATAATATTAATTATGGATTATAAATTTTTTTTCACACAGCAAATTGATCTTCTATTTCATTTTTGCTTTAATTCAAAATTTTACAAAGTTCAAAAAAAAGATATAAAAAAACTATCAATCCGTGATCATTATAGTTAATAGTTATGTTGAAAACGCGTTATAAATAATTAGTTAAAACTATCAATTTAATAATAATAATAGTTTGTAAATATTAATAAGTATTTTATTTATGATAGTTTAAAATTACCAAATACTAGTTTTTGATAGTTTAAAATTATTATTTATAATTTACGTTTATAGGATAAAACTATTATTAAATTAGCTTCAATAATTAATGTCTATTTATTAAGATGGGATATTGTAATAACTAATATCTATGTAATATTAATACCTGGTAGTTTTTAACAATTAATTATTTGGATTCTAGACCATATTTTTTTGATTTTTATTTACAATATTTTACTAGATGCATTTGTAATTTTTTTTTCAATCTTTGTGTCTCGTTAAATTTTTTTATATTTAGAGCAGAAGGGTAAAGCTCTCTTATTATTTTTTATCACTTCTATATTTTTTAATTTCCTTCATTTTATTTCTTAAATAAAAGTTAACAAAAAGTAATCGTCCCTTTTTCCGCATTATTTAATATTTCCCTGTCCGTTGTATGGTTTTTATCTTTTTTTAAAAAAAATCGTTTAATTTTCAGTATTTAAATGAAGTTTTTCTTGGTTTTATAGTTTATTTTTGATACTCTTTAAAGTTATATCTTTAAAGACAAACATTCAATTCTATTCGTTTCTTTCGCGAATAGTTTTTTTAATTTTTTCAAGGGCTTATTGATGAGTGCTACAGCAAATCCTACGTTCAGTATTTTAGGCCAAGGTGGAACTGGCGGTGAAACTTATGCTGTTTCAACTGACTATTTTAGTTTTAATAGGGGAGACACTCTTGATTTAGCCTTACCTACTTCTGATGAAAACGGAAACAATATTTCTGCCACTCCTTTTTTGTATATACCAGGTGCTGCAGGCAGTGGAGAGCAAACCTATGCTATCTCACTAGGTTTAAGTGAAGATTGGGGGGGTGAGCCTGACAATATCCTAGACTTACAGAGCGGAAATCACAATAATATTAATTCATTAGGATTTGGTAGTTCTGCTACTGAAACAATGCAGCATTCCGATGGTGATATTTCCATAATAGATATAGGTGGTAATACTCATTACAGTACACCTGCTGCAGACAGAGATTACTCGATTAACATCTACACTTTTGATTCAGGCCCTGATAATTTTGGCCAGAATCCTGAGGTTACAAATATCCCTATTGAATCTTCTTTGTCCCTAGGTGCCTCTGCCCAGGAAACTTACAATCTTGCGACCTATGGTAATACTGTTTTACAAGATGTTATAAGTGACCGTGATTTCTTTGTTGTTAACCACTATCAAAATGAATCTTATGATTCAGTTTACGGAGTACATCAGGTAGACTTTGTTGGTCCGGATGATTACTATGTTTTCGATTCTTCTCGTGCAGGAGGATGGCACACAGGTGAAGGGGGTTTGGCATATAGGATAGTTGGTGATGGCACATTCGAAGACATTGTAGGCTCTCTTTCCCAAAGTAGCTTCATTGGTGCTGGTAATATGGGAGTTTACATAGAAGTAACAGATTCCACCAGTGCCAACTACAATGATGTTTACTTTTTACAAGATGGCATTGATTTTACTAAAGTTTTCGATTCTAATGCTTACAATTATAGCTATGCACACGATTACAGAATTATTGGTAAAGATAGTGATGGTGATGGTCAAAACGATATAACTGCACTTTCTATCATTAGCAGGAATTACGATGGCTCTGAGAGATTTGTTAATGAAGTTGATGTCCATGATGTCGATGATTACAACGGCCCAATCTCTTTTGGCTCAGCTGAAACCATTAGCGGTACAGGAAGCCCTTTTGATGGCACAGTAATCCTTGATGGTTACGGCAATGAAATTACCCCCCTAGCCGGATTCGACACATACACCTACATTGATAGTGCTTTAGCGGCTGCTAATATAGCGAGCGAAGATGTCACAAGCGTGACTTATGATGCAATGTGGGGTAGTGGCTCAATGTATGGGTTTAACGTTTATCAGGCTGACGGAGGTAGTAACCCATTAATAATAGATTTAAGCAATGGCTCTCCCGAGTATTACTACCTTGATAGATCCCAAATCAATAGTGACAACTCAGCTCATGACCCACATCTTTATAACTTAATGGCTGTTGATGGTGCTTTTTACTATGAATCAGGTGACTATAATTCCCAAAACGCTGATGTATGGCTTTATGAACTTGGTTCTAATGGAACCAATGTTGTCATTAATACTTTGGATGATTTTGAGCATTACCCTCAGATTGATACTGATAGTTGGGGTCCAGAAGGTTTAGTAACCTTTATAAATATCAATGATGAGCTTATCCCTATTCACAATACTATTGTTGATAGCCCTACAGA
>NHCU01000021.1 GCA_002167365.1 Betaproteobacteria bacterium TMED41
GAAACAATGGCAACACGCAAACGGTGTTGGTTGGGACGCACCAGTGGCAATGGGCCATATGTTGAGAGAAGTATATCTCATAGAAGACGGAACGTTCGAACCAAGTTATATGCCGAACGTCACACTGAAACTTGAGGATGGTGACATAGCAACGGAATCAGAGGCACAAACGGCCTTCAACAAGTATGTCAAGTAAATTAAGTTATTACATCTGTCTTGTCACTAGAAATAACAAGACGGAAGAATACGGATATGGTCTGCCATACAAAGACATAATGAAAGCAGTTGAGGAACACTACAAGGATGGTGCAGATGCAGTCGTAATGGAAATGATAACAGAGGAGCAGTTCAATGATAGACTTCCAAAGCCTTACTAACCTACCAGAGATAAACTTCAAAGCAAAGGACAGGCCTGAGTTAAAAGAATTAGCAGGATACATCGATCACATGAAAGCAGATCTGTTCAATGATCGTTGGAGCCAGGCGACAAAGAAACACATAAAGACTTCATTGGTTCTTTATATTAGATCTATGCAGAAGCAGTTGGCACCCATGGGATATCACTACAAAGCACAGGACATGGAGGGCAAACAACATCTTGAACATGTCATACCACAGAACAAGATTGTGACTGCATATCTACACGATAAGATATCAGCAGAGATGATGTTGCAGATGCCGTTGTGCCTTATCGATGACACTGACAAACACATATTAGAAGGTGACTGGCAACAGGCAGGCAATTGGGAATACCCATTCCGTAGATACAAGTTCGCAGGGTACACCAAAGTGATTAAAGATGTGCGAGGCAAAGTGGTGGACTTGGAATCATATACTATACACGATCATTTTAAAATGCTTGGGGTGGTTGACTTACCTGCATAATCATATATAATACAGATAGCAAACCACCAGGGACGGTTAATACCAGTTCTCATTTGTAAATTCAATTAGAGACGCTCTACGTCGATGATGGATTATATAGCCTGATATAAAGGGCGAGGCTGGAGTTGAACTGTCCTGGTGTATGCTAAACCTTTATGCCAAGCGATAAAACAAAAAAATTACTAGAAGGACTGGGCAAGATTACTGACTCAGCACCAAAACCGTTCCAACAAGAAAAATTTCATTCATACACCAATAGATACTATCCAAACACTATACATCAATTGCCTGCGATATACGACAAGGCAAAACGCAAGAAGGATGAGGATGGCGATGAGTACATAATGATAGATAGGGTGTATGGTGGACTATATGGACAAAACCTTACGCAAAAGGACGGCACAGAATACAAAGGTAAACTTTACCACAAAAGAAGACTGATCACATCTAAAAGCACAACAGGTGAGAAAAACAGTTTCTACAGTCGTTGCACTGTGACAGCAGATGGAAGATGGTTTGACAATGGAGGATTGCCCATCGAAGTTCCAAGCAAACTAGAACCGGAAAAAGTTAAGACTGCAGAAGAGATTGAAGAAGAAGAAAGAATCAAAACAGAAAAATCTAAAGCCAAAGAAGCGGCAATACTTGCAAATCTCAAATAAATAATTTTGGTAACGCCATCGTTCAGATGACGTGGGACTAAGAAGGACCTTTGAAAGACATAAGAACAGGCCCTCCCTATGCAATACACTTGCTAATCTCAACAACAAAGTTTATAATACGATATGAATGAGCTGATAGCAGTTTCTACAGGATTACTCGCAGGTACCATAACAGGTATTGTGCCGGGTGCAGGGGTAATGGTTGCCATGATTGTGGCCTCTCCGTTGCTGATGCATTTTGATGTGCTCCAGTTGTTATTATTCTATATGTCTCTTGCCAGCATGGTACAATTCACAGGCACTATCCCAGCCGTTTATTTAGGAGTACCAGGCGAAACAAACAGTTTACCTGCTGTCATAGAAGGCACCAAATTCAATAAACGCAAAATGGCCAAACTAGCAATAGGTATATGTGCAGTAGGAAGTGTGCTAGGTAGTNTTGTTGCAGTTGNNATNACATACGGATTNTTGTCTGTGTTNNTAGAACACATGACAGTATTTTTTAGCAACGCAACCAAGTTTTATCTTTANNTTTTTATAATTGCATTCTGCTTNTTAGTCTATAACAAAAAGAANATACTTGTTAATTTGTCGTTGTGTGCAGTTGGNTTTATGTTGAGTGTTCCNGGNGAATCAGATATATCGTCTGACTTCCGTTATACATTTGGTATAGAAGATTTACAATTTGGCATACCACTTATTCCTGTATTGATTGGCTTTCTTATTGTCCCCACGATAGCAAAGATGTTCAGTGCATCCAATTCCAATGTGTTCTTACCAAGTATAGACATAGGATTTTGTAAAGTTATCAAATACTTTAGGAAAAAACTTATTACAAGTTCACTGCGAGGTGGTCTTATAGGTTACCTGTGTGGATTTGTTCCTGGGGTCAGCACGGTATTATCAACAAATGCCAGTTATTCTTTCGAGAAGAAACTGCATCCAAATAATCCAGGCAAGTTGTTAGTGGCAAGTGAAACTGCCAACAACTCTGGACAGTTTGCAAGTATGCTACCACTACTGCTTATTGGTATTCCTATCACGGGTTCAGAAATAGTATTGTACAGTATGCTTGTAGACGCTGGATGGTCGCCATATCAGTTCGACAATGTTACAAACAATGCAGACATGATCTTCAAACAGATTGTGCCGTGGTTTGTGTTTGCCAACATAGTTGGATTGATTGTTGCATGGCCGCTGGCAAGGAAAATATTAAACCTTTTTGCAAATAGTAAAAAATATATGATTGCGATATTGGCAGTGGGTATGTTATTATTAAACACCTACTTGGGAATATTAGATTATAGAGTTTGGTTGTATACAGTCTGTTTGATCGTGTTCAGTTGTATAGGACTTTTAATTAAAAAATATGAAACGGTACCTTTGATATTCATGTTCATACTGGGCAATGATATGGAAGGTGTCTTTTTCAGACAAATGTTAATATAGGAGAAACAATGAAAATAAAACAAACACAAGGACTAATAGCAAGTATAATCTGTGCAATTTTTATGCTTGGTCTTTTGGTAACGTCAAGTACACCAAGTTGGTGGGAACTTGGATCAAGTCAAGCAGAAACACCAGAGAGTATTACACTAATCAATAGTGGTAAGGCAGGCGGATCGTTCAATGCAAGAACACAAATGTATAAGGAAGGATTAACTGCCGCAGGATACAATGTGCAATATGAGAATATTGGCAAAATATCACAAGCAGTAAAAATGTTCAAAGCATCATCCGGACCTACAATTATGGTTTATGCAAACAATCAAGTGTACAAACAAGATTTATTTCACACAGAGAATAATTTTATCATCGCTGAATATCAACAGCCTTTGTATGTGTGTAGAACAAATGCAAGTAAAGATAAAACAGGCAACCTCACAGTTGCACACGGCAAAGGATATGACCCCAAGCTATTAACAACATTACTTGGCGACAATGTCACACTAGTACCATACAAAAACAGTGGTGCCATGCTGAAAGGCATATTAGGTGGTGATGTCGACATGATGGTGAACAACCAAGGCAAGAGTTTCAAGTACATAAAGTCAGGACATGGAACTTGTGAAGCATCAGATGTACTGCCTATAATGGTAGCAACAGTGATAGGAACCAACATTGATGTACAAAAAATCAGAGATATAATTTTTAATATAACAATGGATGTACAATTCATAGAGTATCACACATCAAGAAAACTAGTACGACCTACCAGCACATGGGAACAGGAACTTGCATTCACGCAAGAACTTGAAAAAGGATATGAAGTCAAGTAATTTAGATCTACATAAAAACACCATAAGTGAATTTCACGACAATCTTATGGTGTACTATGAACTTGTAAAAGAGAAACAGGATAATCACAAAGGCTCATTTGCAGAAGCAGTCAGATACCTTATGCTACCTGAACTTGTTTTGCATGAAGAAAAGATAGAAGACAGAACCATACTACGAGATGAAGAAAATGGCAAGCCTCGTAATTGGGGGACAAAAAGAGAATGGCGTGATTACATGGTATCTAAAGGATACAACACACACAATACAAAGATGAGTTATGTTGATCATGCTAATATTCCGGAAGACTTGTTGACTGCTTTAAACACATTACCTATCAACAATCCAGTATTCAGTGTGAACATACAACCACCAGGGTCTGTTGTTCCGGCACACGAAGACACGTGGAGAATATGGCGTGACAAATATCCTGAAATTGCAAAAATATGCACATTCGAAGACACAGTATTTTTTATAGTATTCCTAACGCCACAAGAAACAGGACATTCTTTTCAATGTGGTACAACCAATATCAAATGGGGACAAGGTGATGTGATACAGATGCCCTACTATACCAAACATGCAACAGCCAACGCAGGTTTTACAAACAAGATACTGGTACAATGTTTAGGGATTAAGAAATGAGTTGGCATTTAGAATGCAATAATAAAAAATTTGTTAGCAAATTAGAAGTATTAAGAGAATATAAACAATCCAAACAAGCCATGCGGTTCTGTATTCCAGAAACATATGACAACTATGATTTCACTGTTGCACCTAAAGAATCTTTAGAAGAACTATGCAAACAAAAAGCATTAAACCTCAGAGCAAACAATGACAAAATTATAATATGGTACAGTGGCGGGTGTGACAGTCACTATGTTCTTAATACATTTCTAAAAAACAATATTAAAGTAGATGAGATACACATGGTAAAAAGTGGATTCTCAAATGCTGATTACGAAATAGAAAAATATGCAATACCTTTTGTAAACAAACTGAATATCAAAACAGTCGTACACGAGCCCACACTAGACTATTACGAAAAACGTTATGTTGAAAACAAAACACAATTAGGTTCGTCTAACGATTATTGGCATCACTTTCGTTTGAATAACGATTTTGAAAATTTGCAACACCATGATACAGAAGGAGTTGCACATATATTTGGTAAAGAAAAACCTACACTGTGTTTTATTAACGGCAAGTGGTATATGTATTTTTTAGATGTAGATGTTACACCACAACCAAATCAAATTAATTTTTTCTCTGATGATCCCATAATACATAGCAAACAATGTCATATGTTGATTAACGAAATACAATTGACGAAGAATCAATCAGATTATAACAAAGTTACTTGGTTTCACGAAGATCAAAATTTTTGGAATAGAGCTATTGGTCGATACAAGAATAGCACATTTCCGTTGAAAGAGATGATGGACGATAATTATAATAACAAAGATGCAGAAGCAATCAAACAAGCACCTGAACATATAGTGAATGCTTGGCAACAAAAAATCAAAGCACTTGTACAAGAGTTAGGAGCAGATATTTTTAATAGAAGAGATCCAGCCATAGGCACTATTGGAATATTCTCTAAATTTTACTGCCTAACTGAAAAATCTACCAAAACTGTGGATGAACTATTCCCAAATGGTTTTAAACTCCAATAAAACCAAGTGGTTTTACCTGGTTGACGATTTTCCATTACCTGTTATAATAATGGTAACAAAAGGAGAATAAGTTATGTATAAATGTTCAGCAAAGTCAAGTTTGGTACTAGATCAAATGAGAGCTAGATGTCAAGCAGACACACAAACGAATAACAAATGGACTGGAAAGTCTGGAAACTATATGTATATCATGGGCAGAGAAAATGCAGATGGTAAGGCTACAGGTGTAGTACATAAGATTGCAGAAGACAGTTCTCATAAGTTATGTGGATCTTTTAAAATTATGTCAGATGGTATGATTACTAGATTTACAGGTTTGTCTAAACAAGATCAAACAAACATGATGAGATCAGCAGATGCAGAATACAGCACGAAGTATTCAGAAACTGCTCCAGCAGAAGACACAGCACCAGAAAAAGTTGCTGTATAAATTTGACGATGCGTTTACAAGCAAGTGGGCTTGAGTTTCCCGAGTGCCGAAAAGGCCATATGCAAAAAATCTCGGCCCACACGCATCATTAAATAAAGGAATTATGCAAAAACAAGACTTTAGAAAATCTAATAGCACAATTAAATGGGTGGTACTTACTATCATATTGATCACAACGGTTATTGGTGGATCATTTATAAGTGGTACATTTTATCCTAATAATTGGACAGTAGAAAAAATTGAAGACGAGTTTCATAAAAAAGAATTAAGCCAAGTGCAAATGCTTGGATTAACAGAACCAGAGTTTGAATACACAGACAAAGCAACATTTTTGACAGCAACAAAAAAATGTGTAGAATATTTAAACTATACCACAGATAGAATGAGCAGAGTGCCCACAAGTATTATAATGTCCATGGCGGGTATTGAATCAGGTTGGGGTACAAGTAGATTTGCCACAGAAGGCAATGCAATTTTTGGTGTGAGGACTTGGAGTCTCAAAACTGTGCCTCATATGAAAGCACTGGGCAATCCAGATGCTCCGTGGGGTGTAAAGAAATACACAACAAAATGTCAATCAGTCAAAGATATGATTAGAATATTGAATAATCACCCTGCATATGAAGAATTTAGAATTGAAAGAGAATTACAAATAGACAAAGGCCAATGGGATTATAGGGCATTAATGGTAAGAATGAATGCTTGGAGCACCAATCCAGACTATGCAGAAATTATTCTACAAGCAATAGTTGACAATAAATTACCTTAATAGTATAATAAGTTATGGGATTCATACAAATGAAATTGCCAAAACGTATTCGACACAAGATCGAGAACTCTCGAAGAAACAGAGAAGCACTAGCACAACACAAGAAATGGTTGGAGTCGCAAGGACTTGATGATAAGTCTTTAAAGAAAAGACTAAAGAACTTCAAAGGATACGAGATACCTAAGTATGAGAGAGATCCTAATCTGCCTCAATGTTCAGATAAAATTCCTGTAGGCATAGGCAGTAAAAAAGAACGAATGCAATATTCAGGCAAAAGAAAACTGCTTGGTATAGGTATGATGCATAAATCAAACCTTGTTCCTGTATGGGACGAAGAAGGTGCAAAGGAAATATCCACGATGCGTAGAAACTAGTAAATAGTTTCATGGCACGTATCGGAAGAAAATCAACACTAGAATGGATCAAAGAGGATTACACATCTAATCCTAAAAGATTCTGTTGCGAAGTTATTGGAATGGTATCCAATCTTATCGCTTCACTGATACTGATGTGGTATTCACCAAACCCACCAATGTTCATTGCCTACATATTCTTTTTGATAGCGACCTGCTTCCTGATGTATGGTGCATTCAGCCGTCAAAGTTTTGGCTTCACAGTAATGTATTTGGTATATTTAGGCATTGACGGCATAGGATTTCTAAAAACTCTATCATAAACATCAATAAAACTGCGACTTTTAACAAGACCAACTGCGGTTGACGTATTTCCAAATTATGCTATAATTGTTTTATGATTAGACTAATAATATTGTTTGCAATCTTTCTTGCAGTGTATCCAATGATAGGAGATGGATGGGCACAGTTCAGCAACGACTTTAATGTTGATGGTGTGTTTAATTTCATTTCTAATTTGTTTGCATCACTGGACGGAATGATTGACAAACTTCAAGGATAAGGATAATATGAAAAACCTAACAAAAATGATATTGGTTGTATTAGCAGGTCTTATGGTTGCACAATGCTCAACCTACAAGATCAAACCAGATATGAACAAGAGTGGAGTAGTTGACAAGACGCCTAAATGGTATGTTAATTACGATCACGAAACTTTGTTCAAGTATGTGGAAACTGGTACGGCTGTATCACCTGACTTAGAACTGTCAGTTAAAAAAGCAGTTCTGTTAGCAAAAGCAAAACTTGTGGATAGGATTAACGGTGAAGTAAACAACAGAACCACTATCAACAAGAACGAAGCAGGCACAAACGAAGATCTGACTGTACAGGCTGGATCTCAAGATGTCATTGTGAATATAATTAAAGACACTCTTGCAAGAGGATATGAAGTCAAGAAGCAAGAAATCTTTACAACTAAACACAAATCATACAGAGCATATGTAATGGTTGAGTTGAGCAAGAAAGAAGTAGAAGCGATTATAGAAGCACTGAATAAAAGCAAGACCGCTTCGATAGATGTTGATGCTATCAACAAACAAGCCGAAAAAATATTGAACTAGGACTATGAGAACCATATATTTTCTTATAGCCCTAGTCGGACTATTGATAGGCCTTGTGCTTTTTGTCAATGTTGATAAGGCACACGCAGGCGGCCCATGGTCAGAACAGTACTGTGATGTTGAAATCACACAGATCAGAGTAATTGATCAACAAGGAAACGTGGTAGATAACCTTACAGAAGAAAAAGTGGTTTGTAAAGATGGAGCAAGTGACTTCTTGTTCGATATGGGCATAGCAGAATCGTGTGGAATGTACACATGGGATATGCCTGTAGGAGAAGTAATAATAACACAGAGGCAGATTGCCTGTAAAAAGATGGATGGGACTGGATATGAAATTGTTCAAGGTTATCACGGTATTGATTAGCCTACTGCTGACAACATCAGCACTGGCAGACAACAAAAAGCCTGGAGATACAAAAGGATTCATAGGAGACATGCCAACACCTGTATGGTTGGGCAATGATCTCAAGTATAGTATGCCTGCTTTCCTATTTAGACGTACACAATTCATGAGGTTTAGCCTTAACAGAACAGAGAAAAAGATGCATGAATCAGCAGTGTTCTTTGCACTTACAAACACACAGAATGGCAAGATTGTGAGTTGGTACAGTAAAAAAAGACTGGCGGCGGGTAAAGTGCGTGTAATAAACTCCTATCCTATTTCGGGCGGATATTGCCGTACATACCAAGCATACATCAAAGTCAATGGCAAAGAGAGGCATATGACAAACAATGCCTGTAAATATATCAACACACCAAGTTGGTCATTTTATAAATAATTCATATAAATAAGTACATTAGACAAAGGATTTTAATATGGCAACAGTAGAACCAAAATCAATGGCAGTATCATTAGCAACGCCTCCTGGACAGATGTTCACGGTGGATATTGCTCAAGGAGCCTTNACAGACGCAGAAACAACAGCAGGTGGAAGATGTTCACCTTGTCATGCAGATGACTTCGCTACAAAACCAACTACACTAGCACAATCATTGCTTGTATCNAGAGGTTTACTAAGATTTAAACTTATGATGGACAAGTTACAGATTAGATCTAACGTGCAAATGGCGAATATTGTTACTACGTATGCCAGTGATGCAGGTGATTCACCAATCACGGATTTAAATTTTACATTAATATTTGAAAACGCAGATTTCGTACCAACTACTGGAACAACAATTGATGGTTCGACTACAACAACTACCAAAGCACAATTCATCAGAGACAAGATTGCAGAGGCATTAAACGCCGATCACACAGAGAAAATGAGTGTGTTTGATCCAACTTCAGGCACTGGAAACATTAAAGACACAGAAGTGACAGTTGCCCAAGTGATGGGTGCTGAAGGTGAGATAGTTGAAGCAATTACAGTCACTGAAGTCGCAACTTTCCGACCAAACACTGCTAACCAAACGCCTACAGACTCGGCATTAACTTACTCAGCAGAGTAATAATTTATAATTTTAATTGTAGATATTTTCACAACCTACTTCTAGGTGTGCGATGGACAGATAACCGTCCTCGTCTAAAAAGAACTCTCTAGTTTGTTTNTCTTTTATTGTTGCGGCGGCCANGCATTCTTCTTTTGTGTCAAACGTTCTTGGTGGATCTTCGTGCATAATGTTGCACTCGTAAACTGTTACCGCACAGATGATTGCAAACATCTTAAACATTTTAATCGTCTGCGTAGGTTATTCCAGATCCTGATGTCGTAAATTCCGTTGAGTGATCACCTGATGATCTGTATGTGGCTTTCCAAGCGGCCACCCATATGGCGTATTTTGCCTTGGTAGTGGCTCTGTCTGCCTTCGTGGCTGTGGCATCTCCTGTGTTGGTTGCATGAGCAATACCGTTGGGTTGGAATGGCCTAGTGGGCCTGTTCAGTGTGTTCTGATATCCTGCTAATAAGGTCAACGCCATAAACATATTTACCAAATATTCAATAGCATTATAACTGCCTATCTGTTATAGTAAATATACTTTACAATGTTTATCGCNATACTGACACTATTATCGGCACTGTCTATTTCTGGGGTGGCAATCTTCTACTCAGTGATTGGACTGGCAACAATATTTCCAGGTGCTTTTTGGCCTGTGGTAATAATGGGCTCAGTGTTAGAAGTCGGCAAGTTGGTCACCGCATCATGGCTATATAGGAACTGGAAACAGACACGATTTCTTTTAAAAACATATCTTACAATCGCAGTGGTTGTGCTATCCTTAATAACAAGTATGGGTATTTTTGGATTCTTGTCTAAAGCACATCTTGAACAAAATCTAGCAGAGAACACACTGACGCAGAGGATCGAAATAATCAATAGCAAGATCTCAAGCGAAGAAATTTATATCAAACGTCAATTGAAGACCATCGAGAGAGCAGAAAACACTCTTAACAAAACAACAACATCTAACAAAGATGCAATAGAATTAGAACAACAATCATTAAAAGATGTGCAGGATAAATTTAAAACACTACTTACGGTCGAGACCAACACTATCAAAGACCTTAACAATCGAATCAAAACTTTAGATGCTAACGTCACTGCCATATTAACACAACAGAACAAAGCATTTTTTAATGAAGAAAAAGCGGCCGCCGACCTTAAAGCATCGCAAAAAGAAGAACGTGCAGGGATCAATGTCAAGATAGCGGAAGCACAAGACAGGATGAAAATACTAAAGGATGATTATGCTGTGGACACTGCTGTCATTCAAAAACGTATAGATAGCCTGCGAGAAGGCAACATCGATGACAAGTCAGGTGTTAATACACAGATAGAAGTTGCAGAGGCAAACATATTAAAGGCACAAGATAACATAGATGATCTTATCATAGATAGGGAGCCTCTAGAGGCCAAGATGATCAAACTAGAAGCAGAGGTAGGCCCTGTGAAATATATCGCATCACTAGTTGTTGATTGGGGAATCACAACAGAAGTTGATACTTCCGAGGCTGTAAGATGGGTGATTCTCATAATAATATTTGTATTTGATCCATTGGCTGTGTTGTTGTTAGTTGCGGCCAACCAAAGTTTAATTAGGAAATTCCCAGTTGAACCAATGAAGCCACAGGAGATTGTAGATCTTGAAAAGCCAGACGAAGAAGACGTAACACTTAAATGGAACGAGATGTTTAACAAAAAGGACGCGGCAGAGAGAATGGACCAGGCAACCTCACAACTACAGGAATGGAAAGATAAACTAGAATCATTCAATGCCAAGGTTCCCAAGCCATCCGCTGAAGTGCCTGTTGAAATCATACAGGAAGACAACAACATTCCGCACGTAGATCTCAAAGGTTCGGAAAAAAAAACTAAAGACAAAGAAATAATAGTTGATAATCTAAAGGACGGATTCGATCCTGACGAGGTTGAAGGCTATTTTGAATTCAATAAAGGATACGATTCTAATTACAAAGACCCAGCAGATGTAATTAAAGAAATTAAAAAAGAACAGGAAGAAGAAAAACAACAGCAAATAGACAGATTTAAAAAACGTGAGGAAGAAGAACGTAAAGCACTAGAAGAATATTCACGTAAAGCCAGAGATGACGCAGAAGAGCAGTTGTACGAACAGTCTATATCAGAACAAATTGAAGAGGTTATGGAGCCCGAAAGGTTGAAACCTGACTTCACAGAAGTTATTGAACCAGAGTCAACAATCGAGAAACCAAAAAATGTTGTAAAGAATGCAAAACCACTGGTGATGAGGACAATTAAGCCAAAGGAGGACACGCCCCCAAAGCCGATTCTGAGTAATTGGCAAAGAGCTGAATTACTCGACAACTTCCACAAAGAACACGGGAACTTCGAAGATGTCCAAGAGTATGTACAGAATGAAGAGCAGGGTGATACAACCAATTGGAAAAAAATAAAGAATAAAACTACAACAGAGGAAGACTATCAT